>JBAXFO010000887.1:0-2379 GCA_037139885.1 Planctomycetota bacterium | reverse complement strand
GACTCACTCTTGCCGAGTAGGAAACAAACAGGTTAAATTACCATTTGCAGCATGACCATGTCCAAGCCGACCATCATCTACACCAAGACCGACGAAGCCCCCGCCCTTGCGACCTACTCCCTCCTGCCGATTATCCAGGCTTTCACCAGGCACTCCGGCATCGCGGTGGAAACCCGTGACATTTCCCTCGCCGGACGCATCATAGCCAACTTTCCGGAGAACCTCTCCCCCGATCAACGCATCAGCGACGACCTCGCTGAACTCGGCGCTCTCACACTCACACCCGAGGCCAATATCATCAAGCTGCCCAACGTCAGCGCCTCCCTCCCGCAGTTGATTGCCGCCATCACCGAACTCCAGAAAAAAGGCTACGCCCTTCCCGACTATCCCGAGAATCCACAGACCCCGGCCGAGCAGGAGGCCCAGGCCCGCTACCACAAGATCAAGGGCAGTGCGGTGAACCCCGTCCTGCGCGAAGGCAACTCCGACCGCCGCGCCCCCAAGGCCGTGAAGGACTACGCCCGCAAGCACCCGCACAAGATGGGCGCGTGGTCAGCCGACTCGAAGACCGCCGTCGCCACCATGAGCGCGAACGATTTCTTCTCGAACGAAAAATCCATCACTGTCCCCGAGGCCACCGACGCGCGCATTGAGTTTGTCGCGAAAAATGGCACCATAACCATCCTCCTCGAAAAACTCTCACTCAAGGCCGGCGAGATCCTCGACGCCACCTTCATGAGCAAGAAAGCCCTCGTCGCCTTCCTGGCCGAACAGATCGCCGCCGCGAAGAAGGACAACATCCTCTTCTCCCTGCACTTGAAGGCCACCATGATGAAGGTCTCCGACCCCATTATCTTCGGCCATGCCGTGAAAGTCTTCCTCGCCGATCTCATCGCCAAGCACGAGACCACGCTGAAGGCACTCGGCGTGGATTTCAACAACGGCCTCGGCGACCTCGTCGCCAGGATCCAAGCGCTTCCGGCTGATCAAAAAGCCGCCATTGAAACAGAAATAAAAGAAGCGCTCGGAGAGCGTGTGGCCATGGTCAATTCCGACAAGGGCATTACGAACCTCCATGTCCCCAGTGACGTCATCGTGGACGCCACCATGCCCGCCATGATCCGCGAAGGCGGCAAGATGTGGGACGCCGCCGGCAAGACCCGGGACACGTTGGCAGTCATCCCCGACAGTTGCTACGCCGGCGTCTATCAAGCCGTCATTGATTTCTGCAAAAAAAACGGCGCGCTCGATCCCACGACCATGGGCAGCGTCCCCAATGTCGGCCTGATGGCCCAAGCCGCCGAGGAATACGGCTCCCACAACAAAACCTTCGAAATCCCGGCGGACGGCACCGTCCGCGTCGAGGATTCCTTCGGCGGAATCCTCATCGAACACCAGGTCGAAGCCGGCGACGTCTGGCGCGCCTGTCAGACCAAGGACGCCCCGATCCAGGATTGGGTGAAGCTCGCCGTGAAACGGACCCGCGCCTCCGCCACCCCTGCCGTCTTCTGGCTCGATCAAAACCGCGCCCACGACGCCCAGATCATCGCCAAGGTGGAGAAATACCTCAAAGACCACGACACCGCCGGCCTGGATCTCCGCATCCTCGCTCCCGCCGAAGCCTGCACCTTCTCGCTCGAACGCATCGTCAAAGGCGAAGATACCATCTCCGTCACCGGCAACGTCCTGCGCGATTACCTCACCGATCTGTTTCCCATTCTCGAAGTCGGCACCAGCGCCAAGATGCTCTCCATCGTCCCGCTCATGAACGGCGGCGGACTCTTCGAAACCGGCGCCGGCGGCTCCGCCCCGAAACACGTCCAGCAATTCACCCGCGAAAACTACCTCCGCTGGGACTCGTTAGGCGAATTCTTCGCCTTGGCCGCCAGCTTTGAACACCTGGCCGAAACCCAAAACAACCCCGCCGCCAAAGTCCTGGCCGACACCCTCGACGCAGCCAACGGCAAGTTCCTCGAATTCGACCGCAGCCCCGGCCGCAAACTCGGCACCATCGACAACCGAGGCTCCCATTTCTACCCAGCCCTCTACTGGGCTCAAGCCTTGGCCGCCCAAACCACCGACAGCAAACTAGCCGCCATCTTCAAGCCCATCGCAGAGCAACTCACCGCCAACGAAGAAAAAATCGTCAGCGAACTCCTGGCCGTCCAAGGCAAACCCGTGGACATCGGCGGCTACTACCAGCCAGACCAAGCCAAAGCCAACGCCGCCCTTCGCCCCAGCGCGACGCTGAATGCGGTGCTGGCTGGGATTTGAGCCTGTTAAGATGAGCACAAAGTTAAATGCAGAGCAACAGGCTGCGCATGATGCATTGAAGCACTTGCTGTCGAATGTTGTTGAGGCTGATCGTCAATATAATAC
>JBAXFO010000886.1:0-2382 GCA_037139885.1 Planctomycetota bacterium | reverse complement strand
CGTATTGCATCAAGTGCCACGGTGCTGACAAGCAGAAAGGCGACCGGCGTTTCGATGCCCTCACAAGCGTGATCAAAACGCCGGACGAGGCGCTGCTGTGGCAGGAGATTCTCGATCAGCTCAACAAGGGCGAGATGCCACCCAAAAAGGAGCCCCAACCTCAGAAGACGGAACTGCTGGCATCGGTGGATGCAATCACCAAATCGCTCGCCGACGCCTCGCTGCGTTTTCAAGGCACGGCGGCGCATACCGTGCTGCGTCGGCTCAACAGCTACGAATACCATCAGACCATCGGCGATTTGCTAGGATTGAACGTCGCCGGCTGGAATCCCGCAGTCGATTTCCCGCCGGAAAATCGCGTCAGCGGCTTCGACAATAATTCCGGAGCGCAGACGACCTCCGGGATGTTGCTCGATCACTACTTTGTCGCCGCTGAGAAGGCCATCCAGCGCACGACGGCGTTTGGCGCGAAACCGGAGATGAAGTCCTACACGCAGAAGTCGCCGTTTTACTTTGAGAAAAAGGAAGCCAAAACCGACGACCTGCCGAAGGTCTTCCAGACGGACCGCTACCGCTGGATATCACACACGGGCTACGACGATCTCGTCGCACGGAATTATCGCGGGGGGCACATCGGCTTCGAGCCGATGGCGCGTGGCGGCGCACCGCAGAGCGGGCGTTACACCATCCGCATCCAGGCCGCGGCCATCGACCGCACGCATCCCTACGACTTCCTGACGGACTTCCGCAACGGCGATCCGATCGTGATGGAACTCGCCGCCGTGAATCGCGAGGGCAGCGTCGAGAGCACGGGCAACATCACCACCCAGCGCACGCTCGCGTTGGTGGAACTTACCAGCGATAAGCCGCAGTGGTTCGAGTGGACTGTCGATCTCGACCGCGGCGAGGAACCGGAGGTCCGCTTTCGCAATGGCGCGCCTGCGGCCAAGGGATTGGCGTTCAAGTTGAACAGATTCGCAAAAGGGCATCCCGAACTAGAAGCTGTTGCAAAGCAAAAGCTGGGAAAGGGCGATCTCGCTTTGGCGATGCTCAAGGCCTATCGCGGCCCGAAGCTCCGCATTTGGGAAGTACAAGTCAAAGGCCCGTTGATCGACCAGTGGCCGACGCGCGGTCACGCTTTGCTCTATGGCAAGCTCACGCCAGATCAAGTCAGCCGCGCCAACATCCCCGAGCGTCTGCGCATTTTCGCCGAAGCCGCCTTTCGCCGCCCGTTGCGCAAGGGCGAACTGGCACCCATCGAGAAGCTTGTCTTGGCCAAACTCGACGCCGGAATGAAGCCGTTGACCACCTTGCAACTGGGCTTCCAAACCATCCTCTGCTCACCCGCGTTTCTACACCTGCACGAAGGCAGCGGCAATCTGGACGACTACGCGCTGGCGTCGCGCATGTCCTATTTCCTCTGGTCGTCCATGCCGGATGCCGAACTGCTCAAGCTTGCCTCAAATGATAAGCTTCATGAGCCTGCGACCCTCAGCACGCAAATGAATCGCATGCTGGCCGACCCGAAGTCGCAGCGCTTTGTACAGAACTTTATCCGGCTCTGGCTCAACCTTGACACCATCGGCGAGATGCCGGTTTCCACCGACTTCGTCAGCTACTACCGCGACAATCTTGAGACCGCGATGCGCGGCGAGACGGAGCTGTTCTTCCGCCACATTCTCGACAAGAACCTGCCGCCGCGCGAATTCCTCTCCGCCGACTACACTTTCCTGAATCGCGAACTCGCGCAGCACTACGGCCTGCCGCCCGTGAAGGGCGTTGAGCTTCAAAAAGTGTCGCTGCCGAAAGGTGTGCGCGGCGGTCTGCTCGGACAAGGCATCTTCCTCACCGCATCGGCCAACGGCGTCGATACCTCGCCCGTCGTGCGCGGCATCTACGTGCAGCAGAAACTCCTCGGCTACACGCCTCCGCCACCGCCGCCCGACGTGCCCATGCTCGAACCCGACGCGCGCGGCGCCACTACCATCCGCGAGAGACTCGCCAAACACCGCGAGAACGTCACCTGCGCCGCGTGCCATCAGAAGATCGACCCGTACGGTTTTGCGCTGGAGAACTTTGACGCCATCGGCGGCTGGCGTTCGAACTATTCGAAAGACCTCAAGATCGACCCCAGCGGCAACCTGCCCACCGGAGAGAAATTCACCGGCATCACCGACTTCCGCAACCTGCTCATCGAACGGCACGACCAGTTCACACACGCCCTGACCGAAAAGCTGCTGACCTACGCCCTGGGCCGCACGTGTGGATTGAATGACCGTACCGTGATTGACAGCATCGTGAAAAACCTGTCCGTCAATCATGGCGGGCTTAAAGACCTGGTTCAAGCCGTCGTACTCAGCGACTCATTTCGGAAGAATTGAA
>JBAXFO010000885.1:0-2385 GCA_037139885.1 Planctomycetota bacterium | reverse complement strand
GAGTTCCTTCGTCAAAAGTCGCCGTGCTCCCGTCGGCGGCAGCACGATCAACGCCTGCTGAAATTCGGAACCTTGGCTCTTGTGCACGGTCAGCGCGAAGCCGAGTTCGTGCCGCGGCAGCAGCGCGGGGGCCAAAGCGACGTAGCCGCCGTGCCGGGCGAAGATCACGAGCGCCGCGCCCCCCGACCCCGCCAGCGTGAGGCCCACGTCGCCGTTGTACAGCCCGCGCCGTTTGTCGTTCTGCGTAATCAAGATCGGCGTGCCGGGCAACCATTCCCGATTCGACCCCACGCGGCGCCGCAGCCAAGCTTGCATGGTTTCGTTGATCGGCGCGCAACCCCACGCTCCCTGCCGCACCAGCGTCAACAGCCGGGTTCGCTCGAGCGCCCGAAAGAGGCGATCCAGCCAGGCTCGGTCGGCTGCGGCTTCCAAATCGTCGAGCGTTCGCTCGTGGACGAGATCGAAAAACGTCCCACCCTCCGCGAGAACGCCATCGTAAACATGCTCGGCCCAGGCGTGAATCTGCCCACGCATCTCCTGGGCGGTCGCCGCCGGCTGGTCCCACCACCAACAGCCCCCCTGCTGTTCCGCCGTCGTCCAACCGGCTGCCGACGCATCGACAAACCGCGGCAACGCCTCCAGCGCCGTCGCTCGTTGTTCGTTGATCGCCTGCGCCGTCGCACGAATGCCCTGTTCGGAACGATGGTTGGTGCGCAACATGACGACCGCGTCGGGGAGCCAATGTTCGCCCCCGGCGGCCAACGTTCCTACGCCCGGCAACCAGGTCTCGATCGCTTTCCGCACCGCGTCGCTGAACGCGGGCGCACCGTGTTGCGGCACGAGCTGCGCAAGCATCGCCCCCGCATCGACCGACGGCAGTTGATCCTTGTCGCCCAGCAAAATGAGCTGCGTCCCCTCCTCGATCGCCCGCAACAAACTCGCCATTTGCTCGACGCTCACCATCGAGACTTCATCGACAAGAACGACGTCGGCGGGCACAGGATTCTCCTCATGCCGGCGATAAAGACCCCGACCCGGGTGATATTCGAGGAGGGTGTGCACCGTCACGGCGGACCGCTCGCGCAGCGGTCGATCCGCCTCGGGCATGTCCCCGAGCGACTCAAGCCCGATCCGCAGCGAATCGGTCAACCGCTGCGCCGCCCGTCCCGTGGGAGCCGCCAAAGCGATCCGGTCCGCGGCCACGCCCAACCGCACCAGGCAGCGAAGCAGCGTCAGGATGACCGACGTCTTGCCCGTTCCCGGCCCCCCGGAAATGATCACGAGATCGCGCAGCAGAACCAGGCCGAACGCGGTCAACTGATCCTGATCCCAGCGGACCGCGGTTCCTTGAGCCCGCAGCGGCGTCCGTTCCAAAACGTCCCGCAGACTCGTCGCAATCCGTCCGCGATCCCGCTTGCGATTCGGCCGGGCCGCGCGCTCGCGCAGCCGCCCGCTCAAGTCTTCCTCGGCACGCAGGTGTTTTTGAAAGTAGAGATACCGCCGCTCTCCCGCCCGCCACAACAGGAGCGGTCGACGATCTACCCCGCCATGCTGCCGGCCATCGCCGATCACATGCTCGAAGCGCCCCGCAAACGCGGCAGCGAGAGCCTGCGCAATCCACGGCTCAAGTTCCGGCGCTGGCGCCAGGTCTTCGAGCCGTTTGCGCAGCGGTTCGGGGGCGAGCTCCAACGCCAAACTCCCTTCCCCCGCCGCCAAAAAAAGCCCGACGAGCAGCAATCCAAGGTGGTCGGCCGTCGCCCCCTCCAGCGGCGCGATCCAGTCGCCGAGGGAATAGACATCCGTCGCCGACAAATCCGCGGCTTCGATGGCGTGCATGAGCAAGCGGTGCAGCCGCGGCGTGCCGTTCGCCGTGGCTTCCCGAGCCCAATCCCCCGTCGCGATCGTCAACGCGTCAACCATCGCGACTCACCTTCCCAATTTCGTTCGCCGGCACGAAGTAAACGCCGCTCGCGTCGTCGGCGCCGCTGAGCCCACGCAAAAAGACGTAGATCACGCCGCCGAGACTCATGCCTCCCCCCGCACGTTGGACGTTCAGCCAGCGCTGCAAAGCTTCCCAATAAAGTTCGTACTGCATGTGATACCCGGCCTCGCGCATCGCCAGTTCCATGCTCGGTCGGTCATAAGCCGGCAGGACATTCGTCTTCCAATCGAGCAGGTAAATTTTCCCACGCCAGCGAAAGACCAGATCCATGAAGCCCGTCACGAACGCCTGCCCGCCCCCTTCGCGCTGCGAACGCGGATAAAGAAATTCGAGCTCCTGCAAACAATCGTCGGCCCGCAGCCGGCACAACATATCGCCCAGGCAGCCGAGCGGCGTCCGCAGAGCGTTCCAAACCATCGTGCTCAACAACGACCGGCACAGCT
>JBAXFO010000884.1:0-2385 GCA_037139885.1 Planctomycetota bacterium | reverse complement strand
GTCGAATTCGTTCCTGTGGACGATCCGCCGGCTGGAGGCATGAAGAAGACCTTTTTCAGTCCCGACCGGTCTTATGTCGTCCAGTTTTTTCACGACCAAGCCACGGGCCAAGATCCTGCTCGCCTCGCTCGGCTTGAGGCGGTCCTCGGCAAATATAATCCCACGACCGACGCCAAAAATGGCGACTATTGGAAGCGGCTCTTTTGCTGGCCAACCGGCATCGTCGTCAAGCCGCAATTGGGAATAGTCGCTCCGACGTATTCGCGTGACTACTTTTTTGAAACGGGCCCCTTCCAAGGCAGCGAAAAAAAAGGAAAGTGGTTTACTAGCCCCAAGCTCTCCAAATATCTCCCCGCAAGTGAACGCGGCGATTGGCTCAACTATTTTAAGCTCAGCATCCTTCTGGCTCGCGCCGTCCGCCGTTTGCACCAGGCGGGGTTGGCGCATTCTGACCTTTCCTGCAACAACGTCCTCATCGATCCCTCTCGCGGCCAAATGGTCGTCATTGACATCGATTCGTTGGTCGTCCCACAACTGTTTCCGCCGGATGTACTTGGAACAGCGGGCTACATCGCACCCGAAGTCTTGAGGACGCTTCGACTTCCGTTGCGTGACCCCAAGCGCATACACCCCAGTGCAAGTACGGATCAGCATGCTTTAGCCGTTTTGATTTACGAACATCTGCTCGTCCGCCATCCTCTACGTGGGCCGAAGGTGAACTCGGTCGTTTCTTCGGAGGAGGACGAGCATCTCAGCATGGGCGAGAAGGCCCTGTTCATTGAGCATCCAACCGATATCTCGAATCATGTCAAAGGATTGAAGTTCTCGTATACCGATCTCGGCCCATATTTGGGGGATCTCTTCCAGCGAGCGTTTGTGCAAGGATTACAAGCATCAAATAGCCGGCCAGCCGCAATCGAATGGGAACGTGCTCTCATTCGCACCTGGGACTTTCTTCACCCGTGCCCAAGCTCTTCCTGCCCGCAGAAGTGGTTTGTCCTGCACGATCCAAAGAAACTTCGATGCCCTGCTTGCGGGACGGGCCTCAAGGAACCCGTGCCTCTTTTGAAATTTCGGAAAGAAGCCCGTCCCGGACAATGGCTCAATGATGGCCAACTCGTCGTTCACCCCAAAGGATTGAGCCTTTGCAAATGGCACGCGTTCGCCAATTTATTTCCCGGAGAAGAAGCCGACAGGACTCCTCAAGGCTACTTCGCGTTCCACCAGGGGAAATGGATACTCGTCAACCAGGCGCTGAGCAGTTTGACCTCCCCCGGTGGCAATCGGGTGCCCGTGGGCCAAGCCGTTGAACTGGTGGATGGCGCCCAAATCCGTCTTTCGCAGGAGCCGAACGGCCGGATCGCGGAAGTGCAAATTCTTCGGCCCTGACATCAGAACGAGAAAGGTTCGTAATGTCCGCTTCTCTCGACCAACTCCGCGATCAATTCCAGGCTGAACTGGACGCTGTCCACGATGGAGAAACCCTCGACCTCGACATGCCGCGCGAGCGACCAGGGCTCGTGGTTCTGCGCAAAGCCATTACGCTCGACGGACACGGCATTACTATCTGGGCAATGAAGGGACCAGTTCTACGCATCGATGCAGACCGTGTTTCCCTTCGGAACCTCCGAATCGAACTCACGGGCGAAGCCTCCTCGCCGGCGTCAGCAGACGGTTGCGCCATTGAGGTTCGCGGCAAACGTGCCACGCTGGAGAATGTCGAAGTTCGAGGCCGCGTGATGGGCTTACCTGAAGAAGAAGGACTTTGGGCCTATCCGAACTCGCTCAATTTGGGAGAATTGCCCTACGGGACGGACCATCACGTTCACCTGCGAGTCGTCGTCCCTGTCCCGTGCCAATTAACCAGCGAAATTGCGGGGATCGCTATCGAACCTCGTAATTTGTCGCCGGGACCGCACGAAGTGACCGTTCGCCTGGACAGGTTGTCGCCCGACACGCTTTTGAGTGGCACGTTCTCTCTGAGGACTGCTTTTTTAAAGCGTCGCATTCACGTCAGCGGCTTTACAAGCAGAATCGGCAATCCCATCGTCGCTCGTGAGATTGACAAGGTCATCTGGTCGCCACCGGACTGGGGACGACCGCCCGTGGAGGTACGACCTAAGTCGAATCCGCCCCCGCCTCCAACGCGCCAGGAGCCCGAGTGCCCGAAGCTTCCCGAACGGCCTAAGAAAAGATCCCCTAATTATCCGCTGTCTTCGGATGAGGTCGAACTGCCTTCGGGTGTTCCTCCGACTCGTCCAAAGTCCTGGGAGGAACCGCCGGTCGCACCGTCACCAGTACCCCCAATTGGATCACCTCAGACTGAGCCACCCGTGCTGCCGGTCCGAATTACAGAGCAGCGGAAGCGACCGTCCGGGCCTTTGT
>JBAXFO010000883.1:0-2387 GCA_037139885.1 Planctomycetota bacterium | reverse complement strand
TCAGATACCATCGTCGACCGCCGAAAGCACAAGGCGTGCCGAACACGATTGGGGTGGGAACTTGATAAATCCGTTATACTCGGTACACTGTAGAAGCTTCCGTTAGAATCAGCCGCATTCGCCCTTGTCAGCGTGCGGCTGATGGTTTTGTCGGCTCTCTGTGGCGAATGGGACGATTTTGCGAGTTGCGCGCGAATCGAGCGGTCGTCGAATTAGAGCCTCGATGTTGAGTGCGTCCCCCGGAACGGGCTCCCTCAAGAAAATCGATGGAGAATTTGGACATGGCTGTTCGGCGCGTCCGTTCGACGCGCTCGGTCGTTACGATCATTCGGGGATCGGAAACGTCAATCGATTGCCCCTTTCCGCGTTACATTCACCTTCTCTTAACTTGTCGGACGATTTACTGGACGGATACCCTGGATTCTGATTGATCTGATCCGTCGCTGTTGTTCAGGTTGTGCGGAACTCCCTTTGGAAGCTCTCTCATGAGTGATTTTGGCTTTCGCCGTTGGCTCAAGCAATTTTCGAAGTCTCGGCCGACGATCGGCCGCAACAAACCGCGGGGCCGTCGGCGGCCGGAAATTGAAACTCTTGAAGACCGCAATCTGCTGGCGGTCCTGCCGACGGCGTTCGTCACCGCGCCGTCGACCATCGGGGCGTCGACCACGATTGTCAACGAAAACAGTCCGAGCCTCGCCCAGGATCCGACCAATCCCTTGAACGTAGTCGAAGTTCATTCCGCCGTTTATCAGGACACATTCGGCGACACGGCCGCCTTGGTCGGCAATTACTCGACGGACGGCGGCCGAACCTGGTCGAGATTCTTGATCGGCACCGCGCTCACCGATCCGGCACTCGATACGGGCAAGATCACTCCGACACCCAAGTACACGGTCATCACCGACCCGAGCGTGGCCTGGGATCGTTTCGGCAACATTTATCTCGTCGCGATCGAACGCGACGCCACCAACAATAGCGGCGCGCTCATCTTTCAGAAATTCACCTTCGGCGGCACCAAGCCGGTCGCCGTTCCCAGCGCCGATAAGATCCTCGAACGCTGGTACGGCACGGATCCGATTTTCAGCCCGGTGGTCGCCGTCGACAACAACGAACCGTTGTTCGTCGACCCGACGCTTGCGACGAACAACACGCAAGGCGACGGGATGGCGAACAAGGCAGTTTATGTCGCCTGGAGCACCCAGCAAACCGCCCCGGTCGATCTGGTCAATGAAATTCTGGATTTCAATCCGAACATCATCCATGTGATTGCATCGTCGGACCAGGGGGTCAATTTCACCTCGCCAGAAATCGTCAACGACGACGAGCACGTCGCGCTTGTGTCGCCAGACATCCCCGGCGCCCGCTACGCCGGCCCGCAGATCGCCTTCACCCAGGGATCTGCGGACGGTCGGGTCATGGGCGGCCAACTCGTCTTCGTGTGGGACAATTTCCGCACCGGCGCCATTCGCGTCGACTCGAGCCTGGCCGATGGAGTGTACAGCGCGTCGGTGGTTGCCGGGAGCGGGGGCACGGGCTATGCGGTCGGCAATCTGCTGACCGTGGTCGGCGGCGTCTTCACCACGCCCGCGCAATTGCGGGTCACATCGGTTTCGGCGGGAAAAGTCACCGGTGTTCAAGTCGTCACGAGGGGCAAATATTCGATCGAGCCGATTGGGCCCGTGTCGGTCACGGGGCCTGGAAACGATGACGCCAAGTTCAATCTGACGTTCAAGGTGGCCGACAGTCGCGAATTCACCGGCCAGACGGGCCTTATCGACGACGCGATTGCCGGCGCGCCCGCCAGCGATCCGTTCGTCAAGACCGTCAAGATCGCCGTCGCCGGCAGCGGTTATGTCGCCGGTGAAAACCTCATTGTCGACGGCGCCAATACGACTCCGGCAATTTTGACCGTCGACGCCGTATCGGGAACGGGCGCGATCACGGCGATCAGTCTTCTGGATCCCGGTTCTTACCCGACAGCGCTGACGAATCCGGTGACCGCATCGGGTTCCGTGGCGGGCCAAGACGCCAAGTTTATATTGACCTTCGACACGATTCCCGCGGGAGCGTCGACGCTTCAAGAGACGATCTTTCCGGTTCAGGTCAACATCACCGATCCGGATTTCGTGGTCGGCGACCTCGATGTGACGTTGTACGTCACCCATCCGCATTTGGATCAGATTAAAGTGTTCCTGGAAGCTCCAGCGCCGGCAGGTTCGCCGCCAGGAACGTTGGGAAAAACCGTCACGCTCGTGCAGAATCGCGTCGACGAGGCCGGCAATCCGGTCGTGCTTGCGCCGGCCACCCGCGGCCTTCCCGATTCGGCCAATCTGGGCGTCACGAACGTCGACGGAGCATTCAGCAGCCTGATCGGCACGGTATTTGAC
>JBAXFO010000882.1:0-2389 GCA_037139885.1 Planctomycetota bacterium | reverse complement strand
GGCCTTGGCCGAGCTGGAAGCGAGCTTCGCCAAAACCTGGCAGGGCGGAGTCGACCTGGCCATCATCTTCTTCTCCGCCCATCATCTCCCCAAAGCGAGTCTCCTGGCGGCGCGGCTGCAAGCGCTCACGTCCGCCCGCGCCCTGATCGGCTGCCCGGGCGAGACGATCATCGAAGGAGGCCGAGAGTTCGAAGACGGCCCCGCCCTTACGCTGTGGGCCGCGAAATGGCGACACGATATTCAACTCACGCCGTATCACCTCACCTTCGAACAGACAGCCGACGGCGCCAGCTTGCTCGGTTGGCCGGACGATCTCGGCGACGCCGCGGCCGAGCGTTCTTTGCTCCTCACGCTCGGCGATCCGTTCACATTCCCCACCGACGACTTCCTTCAGCAAAGCAACGAGGAAAAGCCGGGCCTGGCGGTCGTCGGCGGCATGGCCAGCGCGGCCCAACAGCCCGGCCTCAATCGCTTGCTGCTGGGAGGCGAGGCCGTCGACCAGGGAGCCGTCGGCGTGCTGCTGCAAGGCGACTTCGCGTTTCGCACGATCGTCTCGCAAGGTTGTCGCCCCATCGGCAAACCCATGGTCGTCACCAAGGCCCAGCAAAACCTGCTGCTCGAACTCGGCGGCAAACCGGCCATGGGGCAACTGCAAGAGCTCTGGCAACAACTGGAGCCACGCGACCGCGAACTCGTGCAAGGCGGTTTGCATGTGGGCCGCGTGACCAACGAATATCAAGGGACGTTCGAACGCGGCGATTTCTTGATTCGCAACGTCATGGGCATCGACGAGAAAACCGGCGGCATCGCCATCACCGACCGCATGCGCGTCGGCCAGACCGTGCAGTTTCACGTGCGCGACGCCGCCACGGCCGATGAAGATTTACGGCTGCTGTTGAGCGCTCACGCCGCTCCTCGTCCCGCGGCCGGGCTGCTCTTTAGCTGCAATGGCCGGGGCACGCGTCTGTTCGACACGGCGGATCACGACGCCAGCGCCGTGCGGGCGGCGTTGGGCGATATCCCCCTCGCCGGCTTCTTCGCCATGGGTGAGCTCGGGCCCATCGGCAAACGCAATTTCGTGCACGGCTTCACCGCAAGCATGGTCGTCTTCGAAGATTGACCCGATGGCCTCCCCGCACGCGCGTTTCCTACAATGAAAATCATCCTCCGTTTCTTTTCACAGGACATCTGTCATGGCGAATTCCTTCGGCTCCAAAGGCACCCTCAACGGCTCCACCATCTATCGGCTCTCGGCGGTGTCGAAGAAATTTCCGCAAATCGAAAAGCTCCCCTTCTCGCTGAAGATCTTGCTCGAAAACCTGCTGCGAACCGAAGACGACATCAACGTCACCGCCGCCGACATCACCGCCCTGGCCAAATGGGATCCCAAGGCCGAGCCGACGAAAGAAATCGCCTTCACTCCCGCCCGCGTCCTCCTGCAAGATTTCACCGGCGTGCCCGCGATCGTCGATCTGGCGGCCATGCGGGACGCCATGAAAGCGATGGGCGGCGATCCCAAAAAGATCAACCCGCTGCAACCGGCGGAACTGGTCATCGATCACTCCGTGCAGGTCGATTCGTTCGGCACCGCCGCTGCGTTCCAGCAAAACACCGACCTCGAATATGAACGCAACCAGGAGCGTTACACATTCCTGCGTTGGGGCCAAAGCGCGTTCAAGAACTTCAAGGCCGTGCCTCCGGAAACCGGCATCGTGCATCAGGTGAACATCGAATATCTCGCCCGCGTCATCTTCCATAATGAAGAGACCAACGAGCTTTACCCCGACACCCTCGTCGGCACCGATTCGCACACGACCATGGTGAACGGCCTGGGCGTGCTCGGTTGGGGCGTCGGCGGCATCGAAGCGGAGGCGGCCATGCTCGGGCAGCCCGTCTCGATGCTCATCCCGCAAGTCATCGGTTTCAAACTGAGCGGCCAACTCCCCGAAGGCGCGACCGCGACCGACCTCGTCCTCACCGTCACGCAAATGCTTCGCAAGAAAGGCGTCGTCGGCAAGTTCGTCGAATTCTTCGGCACCGGACTCGATGGCCTACCCCTCGCCGACCGGGCCACCATCGCCAACATGGCCCCCGAATACGGCGCCACCTGCGGCATCTTCCCCATCGACGACGAAACCATCGCCTACCTGCGTCTCACCGGCCGCAGCGAAGACCACATTCGCCGCGTCGAAGACTACGCCAAAGAACAGGGCCTGTGGCGCACGAACGAAACCCCCGACCCGATTTACACCGACACCCTGGGCCTCGATCTGGCGACGGTCGTGCCGTCGCTCGCGGGTCCGTCGCGGCCGCAAGATCGGGTCGATCTCAAGAACGTCAAGAAATCGTTCCACGACGCGCTGCCGAGCTTGATGAAGAAGGACACCAT
>JBAXFO010000881.1:0-2390 GCA_037139885.1 Planctomycetota bacterium | reverse complement strand
GGCCAGGGCGGAGCGCTCGAAGGCCTGATCGGCAACACGAACAGCTCGATCGGCGAAGTCGGCGGTTATGGCCTTCGCGGCATGCCGCTCGCCGGTTCGTTCTATGGCCGTAGCGGCGCCACTCGCGAAAAATCGCTTCGCGAAGGCGGCGGCACGGGAGCCTCGGAAGCCGCCGTCGCCAAGGGCCTCGGCTGGTTGGCTCGCGTCCAGGTCAAGCTCACCGAAGAGACCGCCTATTGGCCGATGGACGGCAACTTCCCGAACAAAGGCGGGAAACACGACGCCGGCGGCACCGCTCTCGGCCTGCTCCCCTTCCTCGGCGCCGGCAAGACGCACAAGACTTCCAAAGACAACCCCTACGACAAACCGATCGAGCGAGCTCTCAATTACCTCATCGGTATCCAAGACAAACGCACCGGCGCTTTCAGCCGCGACATGTACGAACATGGGCTGTGCTCCATCGCCATGTGCGAAGCGTTCGGTTTGAGCCAGGACTACAAACTCAAAAAGCCCGCCCAACTGGCGATCAATTTCATCGTCTCGGCTCAACACGCAGGAGGCGGCTGGCGCTACGCTCCCGGCCAGGCCGGCGATACGTCCGTGACCGGTTGGCAGATTATGGCTCTCAAGTCGGGCCTGATGTCGGGCCTCGATGTCCCCGCGGGCGCTCTCCGCAAAGCTCAGAACTATCTCGACGCGGTCGTGCATGCCCAAACCGAAGGCTACGGCTACACCGACCCGAACCCGACCAGAACGATGACCGCGGTCGCTCTCTTGTGCCGTCAGTACCTCCAGGGCTGGGGCCCGCAAAATCTCCGCATGATCAAGGCCGTCGACAACTACATCAAGCCGAACTATCCGCGTCCCGATATTAAGGACGTTTACTACTACTATTACGCCACCCAGGTCATGCATCACTTCGGCGGCGACGAATGGAAAGCCTGGAACACCAAAAACCGCGAATTGCTCGTCAAAACGCAGAACGACGAACGCAACAAGCCCGAAGTATGGGGCAGTTGGGACCCGACGGGCGATCAATGGGGCGGACACGGCGGCCGCTTGCTGGTCACTTCGCTGAACCTGCTCTCGCTCGAAGTCTATTATCGCTACCTGCCTCTGTACTACCGCGATAACGGGGCCAAGGCGGATGCAAACGTCGGCAAGGGGCTCTAAGTCCCGCTGCTCGACCTTGAACGATCAACAGAAACGACCGTGGCCCAAAGCCGCGGTCGTTTCTGTTTTCGAAGTGACGATCACGCATTCGTTTGATGCGGAAGGTACGCGGCAACCGTGCGTCGCGCGCTGGCTGTTGCGGCACGGACAATTCGAGAACTGTTCGAGCGTCTCGTTCTTTTCGGATTTCCCAACGTACGTTTTTGGCGTTGCGGCAACGCTCTCCTGCGGAGAGCCGCGAACAAGAATTCCGAGTTTCATTTCAGACGTTTGGCGGCGCCGCCCCTCAATGACTATGCCGGAAAAACCCGCTCTGCGAGCCGAAGATTTGGGCGAGGGTTTCGGGAGTCAGCGTCGTTTCCGGCGGCCCCTGGCAGTCGACGCGGCCATCTTTCAGGCACAGGACGTGGTGGGCTTGTTTGGCGACCATCGACGTGTCGTGTGAGGCGAGCAGGATGGTGACGTGTTGTTCCGCGTTGATGCGTTGGATCAGGTGGTAGAAGCCTTCCTGGTCTTTGAAGTCGATGCCGGCGGCGGGCTCGTCGAGGAGGAGGAGTTCGGGATTGGGTTCGAGGGCGAGCGAGAGGAGGACGCGTTGTTGTTCGCCGCCGGAAATGCGGTCCATGGGGCGGTCGAGGAGGATATGCGGGGCGCCGACGCGATCGAGCATCGTGCGGAGATGTTTTTCGAGCGCTTTGGAGACGCCGAGAAACACGGGCCGCCGCGACAGGGCGCCCGCCAGCAGATCGCGGACGGTGAGAGGGAAATTCGTTTCGAGCCGGAGACGTTGGGGGACGTAGCCGACGTGCTGCGGTTGGGGATGGCTGTGGTCATGGCCGCAATGGTAGACGATGCGGCCCTGGGACGGAATCTCGCGGAGGATGGCCCGCAGCAGGGTCGTCTTCCCCGAGCCGTTGAGGCCGACGAGGGCGGTGATCTTGCCCTTGGCGATGGCGGCGTTGACATCCTTGAGAATGTCGGCGCCGTCGATCGAGACGCGGACGTTTTCGAGCGCGACGAGCGGGGTCATGGGAAGGCCTTGGCGAGGGCGTCGATGTTGGCTTTCATGCGGTCGAGATAAAGACTGGGACTGGGATTGCCGTCGGCGCCCGGATCGGCGGTTTCCATCGGATCGACGACGGCGATCTGCATATCGAGCCCCTTGGCCCGCAGCACGCGCGCCAGCGCTTCGGCCTGCCCCCGGCTATATTGCGGTT
>JBAXFO010000880.1:0-2392 GCA_037139885.1 Planctomycetota bacterium | reverse complement strand
TCATGCTCCGCTCATGGTCGCCGATCCGGATCGGCGACCATGAGCGGAGCATGACGCGGACCGAGAAACGCGGGAGTGGAGCGGTAAGAACCGCCGGCATTGTTGCCGTCGATGCCGCCGTCAATCGCGACGAAGCTCGGCAGCTCGGACTCCGGGCGACCGAGTTCATGCGATGTGATGCAACCCAGCGAGGGATAGACCGACGCGCCGGATTGGCGGTAGCTGGTGTGCATCAGGAAGCGTGCGCGTTCGTGAACCACTTCGGCGGTCGACATGCTTCGAAGCAAAGCGAGGCGATTCGCCTGGCGGGAAAGTTGCGGCAAGTGTTCGCTGATGCGGATGCCGTCGACATTCGTCGCAATCGTGCCGAACTCGCCATTGGGTTTCACATCGAAGGTATGTCCCTGGCTGGGGCCGCCGTTCATCCAAAGGAGGATGCACGATTTCCGGCTCCCGCGATGGGGAGTCGATTGCGAGGCCTGGGCCAGCTGCTCGATCCACCCAGCCGACGAAGCACCGACCAGGCCAGCGGACGTCAATTTGAGTAAATCGCGGCGAGAAACCGACATAGTTGCTTCCTCCAGAGGACGGAATCGGTGCGGGGCGAACCATTGCGACGGGGTCTAGTGATTCAACATGAACTCGCTGCCATTGAGCAGCGCCCAGAAAACGCCGCGATAGCCTTCGAGGGGACTCGCAGCCGTACGGATGAAATCGCCGGCCTCTTGGGCTTCCAAACGCGTGGGGCGACGAGACAGCGCCGTCAGGTAAATTTCTTCGACGGCGCTTTCGGGGTTGGGCAGTTTGGCGATCCGAATGAGCGACTTGCCCCCTTCGTTGAACACGCTCTGATTCATCATGCGAAGGGCCTGGGGAATGCCGTGGGTAAACTCGGTCGCCAGGCCGGTCTCGTCGCCGGTGTTGAAAAACGCATAGAACGTTTCGCGGCCCGAGAGCTTCGGCGGGGCGGTGCCGCTGGCCTTCGATTTCGCGGCGTTCTTCGGCGCCGGCAGGTCGAGATTGGCGACCTCGAGCGCGACGCACAGCGAATCCCAAAGGCCGTCGGCGCCGACGACTTTGACGTTCATGCGGGCGAACGCCTGATCGTCGTCCTTGTTCGACTTCGTCGGCTGACTCGTGCGCTGATAGGTTTGCGACAGACAGATGCAGCGAATCAAGTGTTTTTGATCGAACCCGGAATCGACGAATTCGTCGGTCAAATGATCGAGCAATTCCGGATGCGACGGTCGATTGTCTTCACTCAGATCGGTGAGCGGATTGACGAAGCCGCGTCCGAAGAAATTCGCCCAAAGCCGGTTGACGGCAGCCTTCGCCAGATACGGATTTTTCGGTGCGGCGAGCCATTCGGCGAAGATCGGGCGAAGCGGTTCGGCCGGATCAATCGTCGGCTGGTGTTCAGTCGGCAAACTTGCGGGGACGACTTTGCCGACGTTCTTGAACGCCTCGTTCGAAATCGCGATGGCGGGCGCGCCGGCTGGAACGTTGATCGTGCCTTTTTTGGCGACGGGTCCCTTGGCGGTCTCATAAATGCCGGCCTGGCCCTTGGCGTTTTTCGCCGTGTTGCTCACCCGGCCAAAAAACGCCGCCATGCCCCAGAATTCATCCTGCTTCCATTTTTGAAACGGATGATTATGACACTCGGCGCACTGCACTTGCTGGCCCATGAAAAGCTGGCCCAGGTTGCGCGTTGCGATATTCGCCTGAGGAACGCTGCGACTGTCGCCGTTCAAGATGAAGAAAATCCCGGCCGGATTCTCGGTTGTCGGTCCTTCAGCCGTCAAAAGTTCCGCCACCAGCTTGTTCCACGGTTGATTCTGGTTGAATCGATCGGTGAACCACTTGGCGAGCGGCTTCGTGTCCGGCGGGCGGATCATGTTCGCATCGCGAGGAGTCACGAGATTGCACCATTGCAGCCCGAAGTGTCGGCCGTAATTGGGGCTTGCGAGCAATTCGTCGATGAGCTTCGCGCGACGAGCCGGATCTTTGCTGTCGAGAAACTCGCGAGCCTGATTGGCGTTGGGAATCGTTCCGGTGATGTCGAGATACGCTCGTCGCAAGAATTCGGAATCATCGGACGGGTCGCTCGCGACGATCTTATTTGTTCGCAGGTGTTTTGCGATGAACTGATCGATCGCCTTCGCCGTGACCGCGGGATCGCGCGCGGCGATGTCCGCCCGCGACGGTTCCGCAAACGCCCACGCCAGGAGAATGAAGGTGAAGAGGGGCAATACGTTCCGTCGACATAGCAAAGTCACAGCGTACTCCCGTTGAATTTGCGCGAACATTGTGGCGTCCTGCCATTAAACACCTGCGGGGCTCCAGAGTTTCGAGTCGGGTTGAGAAAATCTTGCGGAATGGTTGGGTGCATGGC
>JBAXFO010000879.1:0-2393 GCA_037139885.1 Planctomycetota bacterium | reverse complement strand
CCTTGGGGGTCGACGCATTTCCTCTAACGATGGCCAAGTCGCGTGTTTGTGCGTAAGGAGCATTGCGTCGACCCCCAAGGGGTCGGCTTGGCGTCATGCGCGTTTCCGTCGGCGCGACTCGTTCGGGATCAGGGCGGCTTCTTTGCCGCGCCGTTGCGGATGCGCATTACGCCGCCGCTGCGTTTTGGCGGAAGTATTCGGCGACGAACCGATCGTAATCCGCGGGGGTGTCGACGCCGCGCGAGGCATGGGCGACGATGCCCACTTGAATGCGTTTGCCCAGCGAGAAGACGCGGAGCTGTTCGAGTTTCTCGATCTCCTCGAGCGGGGAGGGGGGCCAGGTGGCGAGGTCGAGCAGGAAGCTGCGGCGATAGGCGTAGAGGCCGAGATGTTGGAGATAGACGCCGGGGTTGTTTTTGAAGTCGGGTTCGCCGTCGCGGCAGTAGGGGATCGGGCTGCGGCTGAAGTAAAGGGCCCGGCCAAACGGGTCGCGGATCAATTTCACGCAGTTCGGATCGCGCCATTGTTCGAGGGAATGAATCGGCGTGCTCAGCGTGGCCATGCTTGCTTGCGGGTCTTTCTTCAGCAATTTGGCCACGAGGTCGAGCGAATCGGGATCGAGCAGCGGTTCGTCTCCCTGGAGGTTGACGATGATGTCGTGGTCGAGGCCGCGCGCGACTTCGGCGACGCGATCGGTGCCGCTGGGATGATCGGCCTGGGTCATGACGACCCGGCCGCCGAAACTGACGACGGCGTCGTAAATGCGGATATCGTCCGTGGCCACGACGACGGCGTCCGCCTTGCTCTGGCAGGCGCGTTCGTAGACGTGTTGAATGAGGTATTTACCCGTAGCGCGCAAGAGCGGCTTCGCGGGCAGGCGGCTCGACGCATACCGAGCAGGAATGACGATGGCGACCGACATGGGGCGACCTCCTTGTCGCGGGGATTGCAGGCGCCGAATTAGATCGGAAACGCGGGGCCGATACAAGGGCGGATTCGGCGGATCTGACTTCACTTGGCCTCACGACGAGGGGGGGGAGTGGTCTTGCCTGGATCGCCGTGGTTGTGTTATCAGAATGGCTGTCATGCCCGGAGATGCACCATGGCCCGTCCCCGTTCGCGCGCGGTTGATTTTCTGGTTTACCTCGCGCTGCGAGTTTTCGTTTGCGTCGGCCAAAGCGTGTCGTGGTCGACGGCGATCGCCTGTTCGCGGACGCTCGCCTGGATCGTGCACCGCCTCGATCACCGCCATCGCAAGGTGGCCGAGGAGAACATCCGTTACGCTTTCCCCGAACTCGACGACGCAGGGGTCGATGCCCTGACCCGGCGCTCGTACGAACATCTCCTCGAGATGGCGGTCGAGATCATTCGCATGCCGCGGACGCTTCATCTCTCGAACATTTACGACTACCTCCATTACGCTCAGCCGGGGCAACTCGAACAGGCCATCGCTTTCGCCCAAAAGCCTCGGCCGCGGCTGCTGCTCACGGGGCATTTCGGCAATTGGGAAGTGATCAGCTATGCCGTGGGTCTCGTCGGTTTTCGCGGCAGCGTGATCGCTCGCAAGATCGACAATCCGTACATCGACCAGTTTGTGCGCGACTTTCGCCGCAAAACGGGGCAAGAGATTCTCGACAAGAGCCTCGACTATGCGAAGATGCTCGATGTGATGTCCAAGAACGGAGCCCTGGGCATGGTCGGCGATCAAGACGCAGGGCCGCGCGGGCTTTTCGTGCCGTTCATGGGCCGGCCGGCGTCGACGTACAAATCGATCGCGCTCATGAGCCTGGAGTTCTCCGCCCCGATCCTCATCATGGCCGCGGCGCGCATCGGTTCGCCGCTCCAGTATCGGCTCTACGTCGAAGACCAGATCGAGCCGACGGAACTCGCCAACGATCCCGATCCGGTGCGGACGATCACGCGCCGCTATGCCGAGGCGATGGAGCGCGTCGTACGGCGGCATCCCGAGCAATATTTCTGGGTGCATCGCCGCTGGAAGCATCAGCCGAAGGAAGCGAAGAAAAAGAACGCCGCCTGAGCGGATCGCCGGAGGGGAGAACGACGTGTTTGGCTGGATCCTGCAAAAACTGAGCGTCGCGTATTGGCCCCATCCCGAAGAGACGCCGTTTTTGCAACGGGCGCAAACGCAAAGCTCGGACGATGTCACCGTCCGCCTGGCCGTGCTCGACGACCGCGAGAGCTGGAGCTATTTCGGCGTCCCGCTCGCCCGCCGCGGCATCCAACCCGTGTACCTGCACATCAGCAATCAGAGCAAGCAACCGTTTCGGCTGCGTTTGGCCAGCATGGATCCCAACTATTATCCGCCGCTGGAAGCCGCGTTCGCGTGCCACTACCGCATCGGCCGGCGCTTGCTCGGTTATGGAGCGCTGGCC
>JBAXFO010000878.1:0-2397 GCA_037139885.1 Planctomycetota bacterium | reverse complement strand
CGCAAAGTTACCCAGTCTCCCTGAGCGGACGAATCGGCCCGGAATCTCGAAATCGCCGAGTTTCCGAATGAAGATGCTTGGGCCCGCAACCGAAGTACACCGTAGCGGCCCCTTCTTCGGGCAGGGATATTCCCATGACGCGCAACGAAATCAAGACGGCTCTCGCGGACATTCTGACCGAAGTGTCGGGGCAAGCGTTCGCCGATCTGCCCGATGACGGAAGCATTCGCGAACGCCTGCATCTCGATTCGCTCGATTTGATCGCGATGGCCACGGAGATTCACGCCCGGCTCGGCGTGGCCCTGGAAATCGCTGATGTGGACGAAGGGGCGACCGTCGGCAGCCTCATCGACGTCCTGCACGCAAGATTGTCGCAGCTTCCGCCGCTCAACCGGGTGGCATGAGCGGCGAAACGGCGCGAGCCACGACATTTTTCGTATTCGACGGGTGCATTGGAGCGGGGTCCTCTTCATGTTTGATCTGCCATCGTTCCCTGTCGCGGCGACAAGCGGCATGCGCGTGCCGTGGAACGAAGTTGCGGACCTGCGTTCGCGGCCCGGTTCGTTTCAGGGCCAAGATCTCGCAGGTCTCGTTCGGCATTCGGACGAGCAGACCGTCGTCGCTCTCGCGGCCATGAAGAACTCGATCGAAGCCGCGGGCTGGTCGGAGCGGAATTTCGCGAACTGGGGCGTGGTGGCGTCGCCGCGTTCGTTCGGCCGGGTGAAATTCGACACGGCGATCACGCGCTTCCGCAAGGTCCATGCCGCGGGCGTCCATCCGTTGTCCGTGGCTCACTTATCGCTGCACGCCATGGCGAGCACGCTCAGCATCGCGTTCGGCATGCATGGCCCCAGCCTCGGCGTCAGCGGCCAAACGGGGCATCTTGGCGAAATTCTGCTCACGGGCATCGGACTCATCGAACGCGAAGACATCGATGGGCTTTGGACCGTCATCACCGAACCCGACCCCGAATCGAGCCTTGACGAGGAGGGCCATTTCGTCCGCGACGCGACCGTGCAGGCGGCCGTGCTCGGGATGTGCCGGGAACACGGCTCGATGGAGCTCACGCTCAGCCCGGGGAAATTCGTGGAGTCGAGCGTGAGCCAGTTGATCGACTGGCTGGCGTCGTCGACATCGGCTTCGTGGCGCGTGGGCGTGGCGGGCGTCGGCGTCGTGGAAGTGTGCCGGCGCGAAGCGCTCAAACAGGCATCTTAGCAGAACAATTGTACGAAGCTTTTGGCAACAATGGATTGCTCCGATGGCAAAAGGAAGCGACGAAATCTGGATCACCGGCGTCGGCTGTGCGACATCGCTGGGGCTCGATTTCAAAACCCTGGCCGACAACATCATGGCCGGTCGGTCCGGCATCGCCCCCATCGCTCGCTTCGACGCCAGCGATCATGTCGCCCGCATCGGAGCGGAGCTTCCCGATCTCCCCTGCCCTCCCGGATACTCGGTCGAAGACTTTCAAAGCCGTGACCCCTGGATGCAAATGCTTTTGTGGAGCGCCGTCAACGCTCTGCGCGACGCCGACCTGACGGATCAACATCGCATCGGCCTCGTCGTCGGCATCGGCGCGGAATCGATGCAGGTTTGGGAACGTCATGCCCATGCCGGGGTCGACGCCATCCGCCATCCCGAGAACGACGGCCAGGGCTTGGTCGCCACCCTGCGTTCCCTCCTGCAACTCAGCGGCCCCAGCACGACCGTGGCGGCGGCCTGCGCCAGCGGCAACGCGGCCCTCGGCATCGCCCGGCAGTGGATTGAAATGGGGCTCGTCGATGTGGTTCTCGCGGGCGGCGGCGATCGCGGCGTCACCCGCATGGGCGTCGCCAGCTTCGGCAATCTCCGCACTCTGAGTCGACGCAACAACGATCCCCAGCGCGCCTCCCGGCCTTTCGATGTCGACCGCGATGGGTTCGTCGTCGGCGAAGGGGCGGCCTTGATGGTTCTCGAATCGGGCCCGCGAGCACGCAAACGCCGCGCCCGTCCTTATGGCGAACTCCTCGGCTACGGCGTTCGCAACGACGCCTTCCACCTCGTCGCCCCGAGCAGCGATCCGACGCATGCCGCCGCCGCGGTGCAGAACGCCCTGGCGAGCGCCCAGGTGAATGCCGCGGACATCGATTATGTGAACGCTCACGCCCCCGGCACCTCCGCCGGCGACATCTTCGAAGCGAAAGTGTTGCAAGCGTCGCTCGGCTCGAGCTTCGCGACCATTCCCGTAAGCAGCTCCAAAAGCATGACGGGACATCTCCTGAGCGCTGCGTCGGCGATTGAGGCCGTCATTTCGCTGGCGGCGATCGACCGCCAGGCCGCGCCGCCGACGATTAACCTCGACACCATCGATCCCGAATGCCAGCTTTGCCACATTCCTCATGAAGCTCAGGAACGGAA
>JBAXFO010000877.1:0-2403 GCA_037139885.1 Planctomycetota bacterium | reverse complement strand
TCCCCGCACATCGAGCGTGCCGCTGCGAATGGGGTAGATGCCGGCGATGGTCCGCAAGAGCGTGCTCTTGCCGGCGCCGTTGTGTCCGACGATGGCGACGCGTTCGCCGATGCCGATTTTCAGCGACACCTTCCGCAGGGCGTTGACGACCGTGGCCCGTTTGAGCAGGCTTTTTTTGAACACCCCCTGGAGCAAATATTCCTTCAAGGAAATCTGCTGATCGCGCAAAGGGTATTCGAGGTCGACCGCGTCGAGAGAGATAGAGGCCATATGCGAAAGTCCGATGTTACAACCAGAAGACCAGGGTGCGTTCCAGACGCCGCAGCAAGAACCAGGCGATGATGGCGGCGACCGCCGTCGTACCGATGCTCATGGCGAGCGCGAACGGCGTCGGCAGCTCTCCATAAAGCAACGGTTGCCGAAAGAGTTCGAGGATCGATTTGAGCGGGTTCCACGAGAGCACAGCTCCGAGCCGCTGCCGATTCGGAAAATCGCTCGGGTCGAACATGATGGGCGTCAGATAAAAGAGAATCTGCATCAAGATTTCGAGCAGATGGCTGGTGTCGGGGAAATACGTTTGCGAGACGCCTGCGATGATCGCCAGGCTCCAGCCGAGAATCATCACGATCACGATCGCCACCGGCAAGAACGCCAGATGCGCGAAGCTGGGCACGCCGCGGAAATACGCGGTGATCAACATGCCAAGGGCGAAGGCGACCAGAAAATGGAATCCCGCAGCGAGGATCGTGCGCAGCGGAAAGATGGCGTGAGGGATTTTTTGCTGGCGGATGTAGGCGCTGCCGTGCGTGAAACAGTGGCATCCCGTGAGCAGCGATTCGACGATGAACTGCCAGGTCATCATGCCGATGAGAACATACGGGGCATAAGAGGCGATATCGCGCTTGAAGAGCGTGCCGAAGACCATGCAGAAGATGGCCGTCATGCCCAGAGGCCGCAACAGCGACCAGCCGACGCCGAGAATCGAGCGGCGGTAACGGCTGCGGATATCGTTGTGAACGAGGGAAAACCAGAAATACCGGAGATCCCAGATTCGCTGGAAATAGTCGAATGAGTTCG
The DNA here is from genome assembly GCA_037139885.1 of Planctomycetota bacterium. Classification (GTDB taxonomy): domain Bacteria; phylum Planctomycetota; class Planctomycetia; order Gemmatales; family Gemmataceae; genus JAIEPT01. Next base: position 1,326 of record JBAXFO010000877.1, on the reverse strand, counting down.
AGCTGGCAGCCGTCATGGCAGATCGCGCCTCGACCGTGGGGGGAAAATTCCCGTTCAAATCTTGTATCGGCGGGCTGGGGAAAAAAGAAGAGCAAAAGGCGCGGCTGTCGCCTTTGACAGCTCATTCCGATCCGTGCGGGCTCCCCGGACTTCCTAAACCGCCCGAATTGCACCCATCCATCTCGGCAAAGTCGTGCCTATAATAACCATGAAGGAGTTGAGCCATGACCAATCTACCGACCGTTGAACTGCTCGAAAACGCCTATCACTTTCCGACGGAATACATGTTCAAAGTCATCGGCAAATCCGACCAGGGCTTTTTGGCCCGGGCGATCGCGGCCGTGCGCGAAGAATTGAAGCTCGATGTCGATCCCCCGTGTCAATCGCGCGACGCCGTGGGCGGCCGTCACATTTCCGTCACCCTGCAACCGACGGTGGCGTCGCCGGCCCAGATCATCGCGGTCTATCAACGACTGGCCGCGCTGAACGGCCTGGTCATGTTGCTGTGACCGCGCCAAAGATGCGGGCCGCGCCAGTTTCAGCGCATGCGATTGCCGAGGCCTGGGGAAATTGACGCAAGCTGAGGGCTTCGGGTTAAGCGCAAGTCAGGTACGGATCGATGGGAGCAGAGTCGGCATTTTCCCTCCACGGAGCCTTCTCGCATGCACCTTCGATCTTGTCTGATCGCGATCCTCGTGCCGATTCTCACGGTTGCCCTGTCCAGCGCGCAGGAGCGCCCGGTTTACACTCTCGACGATCTGTCGCGGCGCTCGTGGTGCGAACTCGAAGAGATCTATCGCCGCGCCGATCCGGGCTCGGCCCCTTGCGGCTTCTTTCGCGGCCACGTCGTCTTTCGGCCCGACGATGTGCTGGCGGGGCCGCGATCGAAGATCGTCAACTATTCCTGGCAGGGCAAGCATTTCGAAAACGGCTCGCTCATCAACCAGTTTCGCGGCCTCCGCATGATCCGCGCCAACGTCGCCCCCGGAGAAAGCTGGCTCGATGGCAAGCCGGCGCATATTCTCGATTACGAGAAGACCTCGCTCCTTTGGCGCGATGTGCGCGACGAGACGCGCGAAGTCTCGCCCGGGGTCTATATCGGCGGCATGTACCTGCGCCGCTGTCCCGAGCCGAAGCTGAAAGTGCTGTTTATTCTAGAAGCGGATTCGTGCCGGTAGAGACGTCAATATGATGCAGAACGCTTGGGGTCTTCAAACCGCCTTGGGCGACGCGGCCTTGCCGCATGCGCCCTATTTACTCCGAAGGAGTTACATCTCAAAGCCCAGGGTCGCGGAGCGCACCCTGGGATATTGCAAGAAATCGACC
>JBAXFO010000876.1:0-2414 GCA_037139885.1 Planctomycetota bacterium | reverse complement strand
CGCCCTGGCCGAGGGTGACCTCGTCACGCTCCTTCATGCCGACGACGAACTCGAGCCGACGTATGCCGCTCTCATGCTCGACGCGGCCCAGCGGCGGCCTGCCGCCAGCGTCTTCTTCTGTCAGGCCACCATCATCGACGAGCAGGGCCGGCCAAGATTTTCGTTTCCCGACTGGATCAAACGCTGGTTGCTGCCGGTTCGCGGCCGTGAGTTTACGGTGGTTGGCGATGCGGGCCTGCGGGCGGTGTTGCGCGGCAATTTCATCATGTGCCCCTCGATGTGCTATCGCCGCCGCGATCTGCCGACAGTTCCCTTCGACGCTCGCTGGAAACAGGTTCTCGATCTCGATTACATCGCCCAGCGTCTCTTTGCCGGGCAACAGTTTGTCGGGCTGCCGCAGACGGCGTATCGTTACCGGCGCCATGCCTCGAATCAGACGCAACTGCAATCCGATTCGCTGCTGCGGTTCGAAGAGGAACGCGACGTCTACCGGAAGATCGCCGCGGCGGCCCAATCGCACGGCTGGAGCAGGGCGGCTGGTGTCGCAAGCGGAATGGCGATCGTGAAATGGAATCTCCTCTTTTGTGCGGCGCAACATCTTGGCCGCGGGCGACTGGCGGACGCGTGGCGCAAAGCGGCCTTTCTTGCAAGCATGTAGGATGACGGCATCGCCACGTAAAACAATCTCATGAGCCATGTTCTCTTCGTTACCGGGAAACTTGCCGAACCCGCGCTGCGGCGGGTCGTGAGCGAGCTCGCGCAGGTCGAGAAGTTCGACTACTCCGTCGCCGTCATGCCGATTTCGGTGGCGGCCCTGGCGCCGACGAACTGGATCGCCTCGCACATTCCTCCTCCGGTCAACGTCGATCGCGTCATTCTCCCCGGCATGTGTCGGGGCGATCTCGATGTTCTCGCCAAAGCGTGGCCCGGCGTCGCCATCGAACGCGGCCCGAACGATCTTCAAGACATCCCCGAATACTTCGGCGCGAAGCCCACGAAATCGTACGGCGACTTCGACATCGAAATCCTCGCCGAGATCAATCACGCTCCCCGCCTGGATACCGACGCGCTCCTTGAAATCGCCCGCAGATATCGCCGCGACGGCGCCGACATCATCGATCTGGGCTGCGATCCCGATTTCGTCTGGACGGAAATCGGCGCCACGGTTCGGCGCCTGCGCGACGAGGGATTGCGTGTCTCCATCGATACGTTTAACGCCGTCGAAGCCGCTGCCGGAGCTGGGGCGGGAGCGGAACTGATCCTGAGCGTCAATCGCAGCAATCGCGACGCCGCGGCCGACTGGGGCTGTGCGGTCGTCGCGCTGCCGGATGTCGTCGATACGCTCGACGGCCTCGACGCGACGGTCGAGCAGCTGACGAAGCAGGGCGTCCCCTTTCGCATTGATCCGATCCTGTCCCCCATCGGTTTCGGTTTCGCCGCGTCGCTGATTCGCTATGCCGAGACCCGGCGCCGTTACCCGGACGCCGAGTTGCTCATGGGCATCGGCAACATTACCGAACTCACCGATGTCGATTCCGCGGGCGTGAACTTGACGCTCTGCGCCTATTGTCAGGAACTGGGGATCCGGAGCGTGTTGACGACGGAGGTGATCAATTGGTGCCGAACGAGCGTGCGTGAAATCGATCTGTCCCGCCGGCTCGTCAAGTATGCTTGTGCGCAGCGGGCGCTCCCAAAGCGGGTCGAGCCGAATTTGGTTCTGCTTCGCGACCCCAAGATCCGCGAACTCGGCCCCGAAACCTTGGCCGAGCTCGGGCGCAATCTCAGCGACCGCAACTATCGCATCTTCGCCGAGCGGGGTTTCCTTCACGTCCTGGCCCGCGATCTGCACGTGACGGGCGACAATCCCTTCGACCTTTTTCGCGTCCTCCTGCAGCGCGGCGACATCGACCCCGAGCATGCCTTCTATCTCGGCTATGAAATGGCCAAGGCCGTGACCGCGCTCACGCTGGGTAAGAATTACGCCCAGGATCAACCGCTCCGTTGGGGATTCGCCACGCGGCCGGAAACGCCCGGCCTGCATCGCCCCCCAAGGGAATGATTCGCGGGCGAATCGCACATCGGTTCCGGTTCTCACTTTCGCTTAGTGTTATGACAGAAACACGACTCTCGCTGCGAAGAAGATGGGCAGATTTTGGCAAAATGTTGCGTGTGTGCGTTGGTAGACGGTCTGGTTTTCGCCGAAATTATCGATGCAAGAGAATTATTGCAAGCGACTTATGGCTAATCGTGATTCTCCGAAAGTTTCGGCATCCAGCTTGCTAGAATGAACAATGCCTTCCCGAATCTATGTTGGGGTTTGACCATGAACATGACCGGAACATTTGAGCTTCCGAAATCGAGACGGACGCCGTCTCCCGAAATGGCGGAGTTGTCCCTGTTGCTGCCGAGCTGGC
>JBAXFO010000875.1:0-2419 GCA_037139885.1 Planctomycetota bacterium | reverse complement strand
CTGGGACGGTGTCGGCGGCGTCCCCGACGGCCGGCTCGCGGGTCGACTCGTGCCCGCTTCGGAAAACCGACTGCTCGTGCTCGGCGGCTCAACCAAGAACGGCAACGCGGCCGCGATTGGGGTCGTCGATTTGAAGTGAAAATCCTTACGGCATGATCGCGACGCGGAAGCCGATGAACGAATCGTTGCCGGGAATGCGAAAGGTCTGGAAAAATTCGAGATCCAGCGGGCGGTCTTCGAGATCGAAAAACGTGAGCGGCGTGACGCTGTTGTAACTGCGCCCGCGCAGGGGTATTTTGGCGAGCAGCGGCACGCGTTTCAGGTCATCGAAGAATTCGCCGACGTTGCCGTCGAAGCGGAACGTGCGCGTCCATTCGAGTCCATTGCCTGCCATATCGCGGCAACCGCTAAACGCGCTTTTGTCGCGCGTCGCCGTGCCGACGGGGAGCGGCCCCAAACCTTCGCGATTGACGGCGACGGTCCCCTCTTCGAAGGGCATTTCGAACGGGCCGGTTTTTGGGTCCGCTTGATTGCGGCCTGCCGCCTGGTCCCATTGAGCTGCTGAGGGCAACCAGCCGCCGAGCCATTTCGCGCATTGTTGCGCCTCTTGAACGTCGATGCGGAGCACGGGCCAGCGCGGTTCGCTCGCGCCAAAATCGTCCGGCTGCGGCCAATCCTCCTGAAAGAAAGGCGGCGGCAAATCGTCCTGAAAAGGAGGCGGCGAGGCACGCGGGTACAGCACGCGCATGGCCGCGAAATTCCAGTGTACGGGCGGCCCCGCGAAGAGCCCGACGATCGGGTAAATGGGCGCCAGTTCCGTGAATTTGGCCCGGGCCCCAAGCCGCCAGCGTGAGCCGTTAACGGCCGAGGGATTCGCCTTCGCGAATGCTTCGTACACGTCATTGCTGACCATGTTTTCCATCAAGTAAAACGGCTGTTTGCCTTGTTCGGGCCAGGGCACGTAGTTGAAGCGAACGACAAGATCGGGCGTGTCGGCGATCTGACAGTCGATCTGTTTCGGGTATTTTTTGCCCGCGACCTCGATCATTTCCGTCCCTTCCACCGCCCGGACCGGCCCGGCCTGACTGGGGGGAGGAAGGAAGACGAGATCCTGGGGCGCGGGATCGCTCCGCGTCAAAATGCTCGCAACGATGGCCCCGACCATCAGCAGACTGAGGAAGCCGACGAAATAGAGAATGCCGCGCGTCTGCTTTTGCTTTTCGCGTTGGCGCCGGGTCAGGCCGGGCATTTCGATTTCGGCCATCGGCATGCCGCCGAACGTGCCGGGAGGCAGGGTTTTCATGGCCGCGCGCATGAGATCGTCGGCGAACGCCCGGCATGTCGGATAGCGGTGATCGGGGTTTTTGGCGAGGGCCTTGATGAGGACTTTCTTCTCGTCGGGGGGAAGCGGGTCGAGTTTGGGTTTCTCGTGAATGTGGGCCTGCATGAGCGAGGCGAGGCCATCGGAATCGTAGATGCGCCGCCCGAGCCGGCACTCGGCATAGGTGGCGGCGAGGCTGTATTGATCGCTGTTGGCGTGGACTTTGTCGTTCCAGGCTTCGGGGGGCATGTACAGCGGCGTTCCCGCGCCCGAACCGCTGGCCAGGCGGCGCGTCGCCTGATGCCGAGCGAGACCGAAGTCGGCGACGCGGACATTGCCTTCGGAGAGCAAAATATTCTCGGGCTTGATGTCGCGGTGTTGCACGCCCTTATCGTGCAAATAATCGAGCGCCTCGGAAGCCTCGCGCGTCCAGCGCACCAGGTCTTGCAGCGGCAGACCCGTCTTGCCCTCTTTCTTCGCCGCCTTGAGTTGATCGCGCAGGCTGCCGTCGGCGAGATCCATCAGGATGAAGAGGCGGTCTTCGCAAGGCCGGAAGGAGATGGTCTGTAGAAGAAAGTGATGTCTCAGCCCTTTGATGAGTTCGAGCGATTCGAGTTCGCGTTTCGCTTCTTCATGGTCGATGGGGCGGAAAATGACTTTGACGGCTTTCATGATGCCGCCGGGAAGCTCGGCCTTCCAGACTTCGCCGAACGCCCCGGCTCCGAGCCGTTCGATCATGCGGAAGTCGCCGACTTGTTGGACGTTGTCTTTGAAGCCCTGCGGCTTCGGCGGCGCAATGACGGTGGCGTACGTCGGCGCGGCGCCGACCTCTTTCGCCGTCTGTTCGTTCTTGGTTTTCTCGTTCTCGGTCTTCGAGACGTTTTTCGCCTTCTTAGGGATTTTCCCAATCGTGCCCGCATGAATGACCGTCGGCAGCGGCTCGTCGGTCAGAAAACGTTGCAGTTGCTCGTATTGGCCGGGAAAGCGGTTCTTGTAGATTTCGATCGAGGGGCGGTCGCCGAAGAGTTGGCGCACGCGATATTCCTCGAAAACGAGCTTGGCGGGCAAATCGCGAGCCTTGCCCAGGTCGGCGAACTT
>JBAXFO010000874.1:0-2420 GCA_037139885.1 Planctomycetota bacterium | reverse complement strand
CAATTCGGCCCGGACTGGCAGTTCTTCGCGCCGCCGCCATCAGAAGAAGTCATGCCTGTGCCCAATCCTGACGTCGGCAACGCATGGCAAGACACCATGATGTAAGTGATTTCACACGTTCATAGTTCCGCCTTCAGGCGGGTCCGATGCGACTCGCCTGAATGCGGAAAGACAAACACCAGTTCGCACCTGCACCCCTCTCATTCGCTGCGAAAAAAACTTTTCAAAATCCAAAGAAATCGATGACGTTCGTCGCCGTGCCGTGTACATGTCTCTTAGTTCTTGATTTGGTGTTTTTGTGTTTAGATTCAGACCTAAAAACCGGGCGTGTCATGCAAATTCGGACTCTCAAAACGCATTGTGCGCGATTCCTATTCGCGTTAATCACAGGGCTCACCGCTCCTGCCATGCTCGTGGCGCAAGATGCCAGCATCGTCGCAGTCGAAGTTGACCCCGCTGATATCACGCTCCCGAACGCCGACCAAAGTGTCCAACTGATCGTCACCGTCAAAATGAGCGACGGAACGCGTCGCGACGTCACCCAAACCGCCACTTACAACGCCACGGAAGCCACGTCACGTATTGCGTCCATTCAATTCGGTCGCATAATGCCCAAAGGCGACGGTTCCGCCGCGATTGACATCTCCGTTAATGATCCCGCGCAGGGCAAACAAGTTCACGGTTCGGTGAGTGTCAAAGTCGCCAATTTCGGCATCGTCCGCCAAGTCCATTTCGTCAACGAGATCCAACCCATTTTGACCAAAGCCGGTTGCAACGCCGGTGGCTGTCATGGCAAAAGTGGCGGACAAAACGGCTTCGCGCTCTCCTTGCTCGCGTTTGATTCCGCTAAAGATTACGACGCCATCGTCCGCGAAGGCCGAGGCCGTCGCGTCTTCCCCGCCGCACCTGCGCAATCGCTGTTGCTCACAAAAGCCGTCGGTTCCCTCGCGCACGGTGGCGGTCACCGCTTCGATACCGAATCACGAAACTATAAACTCGTTCTGCGCTGGATCGAGCAAGGCATGCCCAAAGGCAAAGACGACGACGCCCGCGTCGACCGCGTTGATGTCTATCCCAAAGAAACGCTCCTCGTCGGCACGAAGCAGCAGCAACTCCGCGTCGTCGCTCACTACACCGACGGAGCCATCGAAGACGTCACGCACCGCGCCGAATACAAGAGCCAGCAGCCCGATACGCTCACAGTCAACCACGACGGCTTGGTGAATTCATTAGGCGTCACCGGCGAAGGCACGATCATGGTCCGCTACATGGGCTACGTCGATGTCGCGCGCATCTGCATTCCCTACAGCCGCGGCCTCGCTGACACCGAATACGCGCACTTCAAACCCAAGAATTTCGTTGACGAGTTGATCATGCAAAAATGGAAGAAGCTGGGCATCGCTCCTAGTCCTTTATGCTCGGACGAAGAGTTCATCCGCCGCGCATTTTTGGATACAATCGCAACGCTGCCAACGCCCGACGAAATCCGAACCTTCGTCGCCGATTCGTCCCCAAGCAAACGCGACTACCTGATCGACCGCATTCTCGAGCGGCTGGGCGACGCCGTGGCGAGCGAGATTCTGCTCCCGCCCGGCGACGACGCCGCGGCGTGGGTGCCCGCCGGCGGCGCGGTGATCGCCACGGCCGACGCGATGACTGAGGGCTCCCACTGGTTGCCGCACCTGCTGTCGGTGGACGACGTCGGCTGGCGCTGCGTGGCTGCGAACGTGTCCGACCTTGCGGCGATGGGCGCGACTCCGCAGGTGCTGCTGGTGACGGCGGTGCTCGGCCCCACGATGACCCTCGACGACCTCGACGCGTTCATCGATGGGCTCGCCGACGGCTGCCGCGCTCACGGCGTGCAGATCGCGGGTGGCGACGTGGTGCGAGGGCGCTCCACGACGTTCAGCATCACCGCGTTGGGTGCGGCACGCCTCGATCGAGCGAACCGCGCGATCGTGCTGCGGCGTGACGGTGCGCACCCGGGAGACGTGATCGCCGTGTCCGGCACGCCCGGACTGGCCGCAGCCGGTATGCGATTGGTGGAGCAGGCACGCACCGACCCGCCGGCGGACGCCGCGATTGCCGCGTTCGAGCCTGCGTTGCATCTAGCCACGTCGATGCGATCTTTCCGTGCGGAAAACCTCTCACGCTTCGTGAAGGCTCTTCTCGATGGCGAAGGCGACCTGGCCCGGGAACTCTTCACGGAGTTTCGCGACCACTACCCCATCTTGCTCACGCGATCCATGCGCGAGGCACGGCGTTGGATTCGCCGGCAACGGCGAGGCACGGAGCGGGCGGGCCTCGTGGCTTCGTCATCAGCACAGCGACTCAAGCCCCACGCAATCGATATCCGCGTGAACATCGACCCGGTGCACTGGTTTTTGAGCCCTCCGAACGACACTCGCTCATCCCTGTAT
>JBAXFO010000873.1:0-2425 GCA_037139885.1 Planctomycetota bacterium | reverse complement strand
GCGGGTGGGCAGCGACACATCTATTTGCGTCCCGAGCCGCGGGAAGAGCGGCATCAATGGACCGTCGCTCATGAAATCGGCGAACATCTCAAGCCCGAACTCTTAAGCCGGCTGGGGCTCGAACCGGGCGAAAGCAAAGCCATGGCGGGCGAGTCGCTGGCCAATCTGTTTTCCTATCGGCTGCTCGTGCCGACGTGTTGGTTCGCCGCCGACGCACCGGCGCACGAGTACGATCTCTTGGCTCTCAAACAGCGCTATTCGACATCGAGCCATGAGGTGATCGCCTGGCGCTGGCTCGATTTGCCCGAGCCGTGCATCGTGACCATCATCGATAACGACAAGATTCATCGCCGCCGCAGCAACGCCTGGCCGACTCGGCGCGAACTGGCCGAGACGGAAGCGAAGTGCCAGCAATACGTCCATCAGAAGAGCAAGCCGCAACGATTGCAAGCGTCCGGGTGGACGGTGCAGGGTTGGCCCGTTCATCAGGCGGATTGGAAGCGCGAGGTGTTGCGGAGCGTGGTCGAGGAATCGTAGATTGGCCGACTGCGGCAGCGGAGGAGTTTGGGAGATTCCGGACTGAAGGGCTATTTCTGTCAGCCCAGGCCGTGAGACCTGGGACTGCGATTCACTTTTTCGATTTCGATCGTGGCGTACGTCGTTGCGCCCTTTTGCGCGCTTCGCTTTCGCTTAACACACCCTACCGATAACTCCCTGAACAGCGAATGGAGGTCGGCCCGTCCCCCCAAACCGAATTGACAGGCGCGCGGCAATTCGGGTAATTAGAGTTTGTGGCGTGAAGGATCATTGCCGCGACGGACGGAAAGGATGCTCATGAAGCCTGTCACTCCTCCCAAACGTGTTTCGCAATCGATCGACGCCGACATCCTGAGTTGGGGCACTGTCCGGGCCTTGCCGGAGGAGTTGGCCCACTGGCGCAAGCAGCCGACGCCGATGTTGCCCGAAGCGTTTTCGCCGTCGCTCATTCGGCAAAGCGAAGAACAAACCGTGGCGGCGCTCTGGGCGGTGTGCGAGGCCGCGGCGGGCATGGACGTGAAGGCGGACGCTTTCGCGGATTGGGGCGTCATTGCCGCCCCGCGACTTCTCGGCCGGGCTGGCAATGCGCTTTCCTTCGAACAATTCGACCAAGAAGGCCCCTGGGGCATTTCGCCGCACGCGATTCCGCATCAATCTCTGCACGCCGTTTCGGGCACGATCAGTCAAGCTCTCAAAGCTCATGGACCCAACTTCGGCATCGGCAACGGACCGCGCTCGGCCAACGACGTCTGGCTGACGGCGGCGACGCTCCTTTCCGAAGAAAGCTTGCCGGGCATCTGGCTGGTGATCGTCGGCCATAGCGATGAATACATTCCGGCTTTTGATAAGGCGGCGGCGCCGCGCGTCGCCTGCGAGGCGATCGCCCTGGCGTTGGCCCCGACGCAGGGCGAACGCACAGGCATGCACTTACGCATCTGCCCGGAAGATTTGCTCCGCGGCGAAACGCCCAACGAACCGTTTCTCGCGAGCCTTCCGGAGTTTTCCTTGAGCAGTCTCGTCGACGAACTGGCGCACCGCGAATCGCCTCCAGGAAGCATGTGGCGTCTTCCCGGAGCCGGTTGGATCGAAATCGAAATGCGCTGATTCGGGCGGCCATCGAAGCTGGGATCGCGATTTCGGTATAAGGAGATTTTCGTGCATTCGCAACCTGTGGTGATGACCGGCGTCGGTGCGGCCACGCCTCTTGGCAACGATTACCTCACGATCGCCCATAACCTTCTGAATGGCGTCTCCGGCGTGCGCCGCATTGATGCGTTCGAAGTCAAAGACCATACTTCGCAGATCGCCGGAGTCATCGGCGCCGTGCCGTGTCCGGAAGGAGTCGACGCCGATCTTTTTGCACGCCGTGAACCGACCGAACAAGTGGCCCTCTGGTGTGCGGCCCAGGCGTTGCGTGACGCGGGACTTTGGGAGCGGCGTTCGTCGTTGCGGATCGGGCTCGTGCTCGGCGTCGCGGCGGAGTGGGCCTGCGTCTGGGAGCGGGATCATTTTCGCGGCGGGCGACGTATCTATCAATCCGAGCAGGAAGAGCTGGTCTGCCAGCGCGTGGCGGCGACGCTCGGCTTGGCGGGGCCGGTGATGAACTTCTCGGCCGCATGCGCTTCGGGCAATTACGCAATCGCGATGGCCCGGCGCTGGGTGGAGCTTGGTTGGGTCGATGTCTGCTTGGCGGGCGCGGCCGAGCGTGCGTTGACGCCGCTCACCCTCGCGGGCTTTGGCAACCTCCGTGCGCTTTCGCGGCGCAACGAAGAACCGCAAGCGGCGTCGCGGCCGTTCGATCAAGATCGCGACGGGTTCGTGATGGGCGAAGGCGGGACCCTCTTCGTGCTTGAACGAGCCGAGCGGGCGAAGAAACGTTCGGCCCATA
>JBAXFO010000872.1:0-2427 GCA_037139885.1 Planctomycetota bacterium | reverse complement strand
CGCTGGGCCCTCTGCTATTTGAGCGGCCCCCTCACACGCAATCAGATCAAATTGCTGATGGATCCCGTTCGCGAGCAACTCTCCGTCGGGGCGGTGAAGGCCGAAGCGAAGGACGCCGACGAAGGCGAACATTCCGATTCGCGGGCCGTGCTGCCGCCGGAGGTGCCGCAGTTTTTCATGCCGATACGCGGAGCCAAGCCGAACGGCGTGACGCTGGTTTACAAGCCGGGGTTGCTCGGGTGCGCTCAGATCTATTACAGCGACGCGAAGAACGATGTCGATTTGACGACGCCGTACACGCATCATGTCGAAGTGACCGATGAAGCCGTCGCCGTCGACTGGATGGCCGCGGAAGAAGAAGACGACATCACCGACACCGACCTGGAAAAGCAACCGGCGGACGAGAACTGCCAATTCGGCCATTTGCCGCGCGAGGCCGCCAAGCCGAAAGCGTACGATGGCTGGAAAAAGTCGTATGCCGATTTTCTCTATCGCAATCAAAAGGTGTCGATCTTCAAATGCAAGGAATTGGACGAAGTCTCCAAGGCGAACGAACCGGAGCGTGAATTCCGCTTGCGGCTCACGCAAGCAGCGCGGGAGAAGCGCGATCAAGAAGTCGAGCAGCTCAGGCAGAAATATGCCGTGAAGTACGCGGGCATCGATGAGAAGATTCGCAAGGCGATGCAGGCGGCGGAGAAGAAGAACCAGGCCTCGAAGCAATCGAAGTTGCTCGCTCTCTTGACGGCCGGAACATCGCTGCTTGCCGCGTTTGTGGGCGGCCGCAAGATCACGGCCACGACGATCGGCAAAGCGACCACGACCGTGACCAAAGCCGGCAAGAGCATGAAGGACAGCCAGGACGCCTCCATGGCGGAAGACAACGTCGACACGCTCAAGAGCCAAAAGGACGCCCTCGAAGCGCAGTTCAACGACGAAGTCGCCAAGCTGCAAAATTCGATCGATCCGCAAAAGGCCGCCCTGGATGAGGTGCAGATTCGGCCGAAGAAGACGAACATCACGGTCCGCGTTTTGGCCCTCGCCTGGTCGCCGTGGTGGAAAACGGCGGACGGTAAATTGACGAGCGCCTGGAAGTGACGCCTGCGCCGCATGAGCGTTAAAATTTGCAAATGCAATTTGAGCCGCGGAGGCACAGAGAGCGCAGAGAGTTTCCCGATAGAATTTCGATTTTCGCAACGTTTACTGGCGAGATGCCTCGTCGTCTGATCGACGCCTCTCTGTGCTCTCGGTGTCTCTGTGGTTCAAATTGTCTTAAGGACAATCATGCGACGTCTGCTTTAACCCCCATGCCCTAAGCTCCTGATCGATCGATTGAACCACCCCACGAGAACCTGAAATTATGCCCCACGATGTGATCACGTTTGGCGAAGCCATGGTGCGTCTCAGCCCGCCGAACTTCTTGCGTTTCGAACAAGCCCGCAGCCTCGATCTGCGCGTCGGCGGCGCCGAACTGAACACCGCCGCCGGCCTCGCAAGACTGGGCCGGTCCGCCGCCTTGGTGTCCCGTCTTACGGATAATCCTCTGGGCAAGCTCATCGCCAATCATGCTCGCGAAGTCGGCGTCGACGACAAGCACATCGTCTGGACCAAGGAGGACCGCGTCGGCCTTTACTTCCTCGAATTCGGCGCCGCGCCGCGGGCAAGCAGCGTTCTTTACGACCGCAAAGGGGCGGCCATCGCCCAGATCCAACCGGGGATGGTTCCCTGGGCGAAGATCTTTCCAGGGGTCAAGTGGTTCCACACCACCGGCATCACGCCCGCTCTCAGCGCCTCGTCCGCGGCCACGACCCGCGAGGCCCTCGAAGCCGCCAAGGCTGCCAAGGTTACGACGAGCATCGATCTCAACTACCGCGGCAAACTTTGGACCACCGCCGAAGCGGGCAAGTGGATGAGCGAATTCATGCCCCTGTGCGATGTGCTCATCACCACCGAGGAAGACGCGGAAAAAGTTTTCGGCATCACGGGCAAGGACTACGAAGAAGTCGCCGCCCGCACGGCCGAGAAATTTAAGCTCAAGACCGTGGCGATCACATTGCGGGACAATCCGCTGGTGTGGAAGAACTCGTGGACGGCCATCGCCTGGCACGCCGGCAAGATTCATCGTACGAAGACTTACGAGGTGGAGATCGTCGACCGTCTCGGAGCCGGCGATTCGTTCGCGGCCGGGTTCATTCATGCGGCTCTCGACGGCGACGTTCAACAGGGCCTCGATTTCGGCGTCGCCGCCAGCGCCATCAAGCACTCGATTCCGGGCGACTTCAACTGGGTGACGCGCGAGGAAGTCGAGACGCTGCTTAAAGGAGGCGGGTTGCGGATTAGTCGCTAGGGCGTCGTACCAGGGGAGTGTTTGGGGTTATCGTTGCAGGTAGCCCGACGCGTTAGCGAGGGTTGACGGCATCCCTCGCTGAC
>JBAXFO010000871.1:0-2429 GCA_037139885.1 Planctomycetota bacterium | reverse complement strand
GTCGAGCGAAAGTCGAATGGCACGGACGTCGATCTTCGGGTAGAGTACCAGTATGACGCTTGGGGCAACCGTACCCAGCGTTCGGTCGATCTCAATGGCGACGCATTCGGCGACGCGACCGTCACGAAGTTCCTCCTCGACGGCTCCGATGTCCGCGCCGACTTGGCGACTGACGGCTCCTTGATAACTCAATACCTGCTCGGCGACCGCGTCGATCAGCGCCTTGCCCGCATCGAAATGACCGGCAGTCATTTCGGGCAGTCTTGGAATCTCACCGACAACCTCGGTAGCCTCCGCGCCGTCGTCGATTCGATCGGCACTGTCGTCGATGCCCTCGATTATGACGCTTTCGGCAACATTACCGCCGAAACGGACCCAACCTACCGCGGTCGCTACGCCTGGACCGGCCGCGAGATTGAAGCCGAAGTCCACCTGCAATTCAACCGTGCCCGGTACTACGACCCCTCCATCGGACGCTGGATCAGCAGAGACCCGATGGGCTTCGATGCGGGGGACTCGAACCTCTACAGGTACGTTCGCAACTCGCCGACCAACTTCAATGACCCCAGTGGGTATCAAGCGGTTGTACAATCGACTTACGAGGAAGGAGTCGGAATCAAATCGGCCATCGAGAAGATGGAATTGATGCCAGCACCCGACAACAAGAAGGGGTGGGTTATTGGATCGAAGGGCGGTGGGACATTTAATTTTGCATTTAGCAAATACTACATTGGCAAGTACAATTACCGGGGTCAAGAGAAGTTCGGTGCCTATGTAGTTATCCAGGTAACGCCAGCCACAGATGATGCAAAGAATCAGAAATTCGACACCTTTCATATGATGCAGTTGGTCCGATATTCAAACAACAATAATGGAAAAACGGAACTCTTGGAGCCACAAAATAACTTTCAAAAACAAATTTCGGGCTGGAACGATCCCAACTCCGAGCAGCGTGGGTGGCGATTTGACCTAACTGAAAAGCAAGGCCCGTTGATTTCAAACAGGCAAGTCTTCGCTAATTCCGATAAAGGGATACGCTGTTACGATCCGCCTCAGATTTCGCCTGCGAAACTTCCATTCGGAAAGCAATTCATCACGCTGGTTTTTGGTTCGTACAAGGCTGGCGCAAAGAAGAATACAGAGTTCATTGGTGAAATACACTGGGGTTTTCGAGTTGACAAGGACGGTAAAATTTCGGCGGACCCATCGGGAGCCTCAAATGTAGTGCCGCCTGAGTTCGGCCCGGCTTTTGAGAGATGGAAGAAGGAATCGAAATCCGATGTCGATTATTTTAAGACAATAGAATACTTGAAATAGGAAGTGGACGCCAGCCTAACTCGGCTACAAAGAAGTATGCAATATGTGGCACCGACTGACATCATTCAGAGTTGGATTTTGTATCGTCCTTGTTGCCGTCTTAGTAACCGGCGGCACCGCTCTCTTCATGTCCTTGCGGCATATTCAGCCACAAACCTTGGATGACGCCGATTTGGTTGCTGCAATACGGAGTGCCGTTACGAAGAAGGTTCCGTTTTCCGAGATAGAGACTGCTGTGGGTGCTAAGTCTCTTCTTAATACGTTCTCAGAAGGGAACCGATTTGCGCTCTCGATGATTTCGCTTGGGCGGGATGAGTCTAATGGCGAAGCCGATTTGCCCTTTTTAGACCACGAGGATAATGTTGTCGATATTGTCTGCTGGACAAGGCCATCGCCGAACAGGACCAATCGGCTTGTTGGTGTGTACTCCGATAAGAATGGAAATCACCATCTGTTTTTTGCTGAAAGATTATTGCCGGGATAAGACTTGCAAAAGAAGTAGGTAAGGTGGCTCCCAGGTCGCCATCGAATCCCTGTTCCCGGCTTCATATCGCTTTTTGCCATGCCCCACGAACCGTGACCCACGACTCACGCCACGGGCTTGGCTTCCGTGTGCAACTGGCGAATCAGGGCTTCCGTCAGCCGCGTTCCTGACTTCCCACCACTTCTTGCGTTACCCCACGAACCGTGACACGATGATCACGGACCCACGACACTTAGAGCACCCGGCTTACCCGTGCCACTTGAACCGGGTTCCACGGCCGACCCCGGCGCGTCGTCTGTCCATCGGCGTTCAACTTCTTGGCGATGTCGCGTGAACTAATTCCGATGATTCAAGCGCCCGGTACACGGTCTTGCGTGTCAGGCCCACCATGCGGGCGATGGCGGACACGGGCTTGGTGTCCCGGGCCGAATTCCGGTCGCATTCGTTGCCGAATTGGGGCTGTACGAATTTCGGGGCTTTTAAGTTGCGATTGCCGAATTCCTGTGAATTTTGGAGGAGCCGGGGCGCGGCGAGGGGGGCGATGCGACGGCGTTGGCCAGGTGGCGCGTCGGGCGGCGTGGCGGGGCACGCGCTCTGACGACTTGTGGCGCGGGGAGACTCGACGGCG
>JBAXFO010000870.1:0-2431 GCA_037139885.1 Planctomycetota bacterium | reverse complement strand
TGGCTTTGGGTGCCTTACCGTTGTCGCTCAGGGCCCGATCGAGCTGTTGCTGAAAGCGAGGCGTCTCGACGTAGCCGACGTGCTGGCCCAGGATGCGGCCATCGTGAGCGGCGAAGACGAGCGTGGGATAACTGCTGACGCCCAGATGGCGAGCCAGCGCGGCTTCTTTATCGGCGTCGATGCGGACGGCGACGAATTGTTCGGCAAGGCGCTTCGCGACGGCGGGGTCGCGGAAGGTGGTCATGTCGAGCTTCTTGCACCAGAAACAGTTGACGGTGCCGAAATCGATGATGATCGGCTTCTTCTCGGTGGTGGCTTTCTCGCGGGCGGCGTTGAAGTCATTGAGCCAGACGGAATCTTGAGCGTGGGCGGATGTCGAAGTGATGGCCAACAAGGCGATCGCGGACAATAAGCGCAGATGCTTTCGGGACATCAAGCGTTCCTCCATGAACGTTAGACTCGCCTGGCCGAATCATCCTGATTCAGCGTCTGGGAATTGCGACGGTTCGATCCTCGCACCTTCACAATCCCATGGTCGCGGACGATACTCCGTCCGGAGCAGCCAAGTCAAGTTCACCTCAAAGCGAGGCTCGAAACGCAGAAGATGAGCAAACGGGGCAGTCGCCGCGGGCGTCAAACCCCGTTTGTCGATCCTTCGAGAGCGCGCAGGACGCCCCCTTTACTTCATTTGCGACATGCCCGGCCGGTTGTCGCCGGTTTTCGGGCCAAGATCGACGACCGGATTATGCCAGCCCCCCGAGGGATTCATGGCGTCGTCCACCTGCGACGGACCCCAGGTGCCGGGCTCGTATTCGAAGGAGGGGCCGGGGTAGCTGATGATCGTGTCGACGATGTGCCAGGCCGATTCGACGTAATCTTCGCGGGCGAACATCATCGAGTCGCCTTCCATGGCTTCGCCCAGGAGAAGATCGTAGGCGTCGGTGCGGTTGGCGGCTTCGGTGTGCGTGGCCAACAACTCGCTCGGCTCGCCGACCATGCTTTCGCCCTGCGAGAGAATCATCGTGCCCAGCGAGATGGAGACATCGGGGCTGATGCGGAAACGGACGTAGTTGGGCGGCGGCGCGGTTCGCGTGAAGATCGCCGGCGGCCGACGCATCTGTACGAACACTTCCGTACAGGTCACCGGCAGACACTTGCCCGCGCGAATGTAAATCGGCACGCCCTTCCAGCGCCAATTGTCGATCCGCAGCTTCATGGCCGCGAACGTTTCCACGCGCGAATCGGCGGCCACGCCCGCTTCATTGCGGTAGCCGCGGAATTGGCCGCGAACCACGTCGACAGGATCGATGGGCGGAATCGACTTCAGCACCTTGACCTTTTCGTCGCGAACCGACTCGCTGTCGATGCGGGCCGGCGGCTCCATGCACAGATTCGCGAGCACCTGCAAAAGGTGGTTTTCCGCGACATCGCGAATCGCCCCGGCTTGCTCGTAAAATCCGCCGCGGCCTTGCACGCCGAAATCTTCCGCCATGGTGATCTGAATGGAGTCGACGTAGTTGCGATTCCAGATCGGTTCGAGAAACAGATTCGCGAAGCGAAAGAAGACGAGGTTCTGCACCGCGGTCTTACCTAGGTAGTGATCGATACGGAAGATCGACGATTCGTCGAAATTGGCGAGCAAGACTTTGTTGAGGGCGCGGGCCGAATTGTAGTCGCGGCCGAACGGCTTTTCGACGATCACCCGCGCCCCGGCCGCGCAGCCCGACTTGCCGAGTTGCTCGACGACCAAGCCGAAGAGCGACGGCGGAATCGCCAAATAATGAGCCGGCGCCTTGGCGCTGCCGAGTTCGCGGCGCAGGGCCTGGAAGGTGGCCGGGTCTTCATAGGCCCCGTCGACATAGCGGAGCTGGTTGCAGAGCTTCGCGAACGTGGCGTCGTCGAATTTGCAATGCTTGCTGATGCTGTCGTGGGCGCGCTTCTTCAATTGTTCGAGATCCCAGCCCGCCTTGGCGACGCCGATCACGGGAAAGGTCAGCTGATTCCGCCCGGCCTGAGCGTAAAGGGCTGGAAAAATCTTCTTATAAGCCAGATCGCCGGTGGCGCCGAAAAAGACGAGTGCATCTGCGTGCGATAAAGGCATGGAGACCTCGGGGAAAGTTAAAGTTACATCGGAGTGCGCCGGCCGCAATCACGTCGCTGCGAACGCATCGAGATTCCAGTTCGCCAACTCGCCGATGCGGTCCACGGCGATGTCGGCCGGGGGAAATTCGGCCAACACCTTCGGATCGTTGGCGTACATCCCTTGCCGCGGCAGCACGGTCGTCAGCTTCTTGCCCCAGACCGCCTTGGCCGCCGTCAAGATCCGCAGCTTGTCGTCGACCAGCACATAGCGTTCGGCGGGGTAGCGCTCCGCGACATCGTCGAGTTCGCGTTCCTTGTGAATGTAGATGAGAACCCGGCCATCGACCGC
>JBAXFO010000869.1:0-2438 GCA_037139885.1 Planctomycetota bacterium | reverse complement strand
GAATAGAATGTCAATATGCCGGAACTTCCTGAAGTCGAAACCGTCGTGCGCGACTTGCGGCCCTTGCTCGTGGGGCGGACGATCACCAACATCGAAACCAGCCGCCTAGCGCTCCGGCGCCGTTGGCCGGCGAACGCGTCGCGCTCGCTCATCGACCGAACCGTGATTTCGGTCGACCGACGGGGTAAGTGGATCGTGATCGAATTGGATGAACCGGCGCTGCTCGTGCATTTGGGGATGACGGGTCAGTTCACCGTGGCTCCCGCCGACGTGCCGCGACAGGATCATACCCATTTCATTTTCCGCCTCGACAACACTCAGGAACTCAGGTTCCGCGATATTCGCCGCTTCGGCAGTGTGTCGCTCTATTCGGGACTCGCCGAGCTGCGCGAATCGTTCATCGCGAGCAAACTCGGGCCCGAGCCGTTCGATGTCGATCCGAAAATGTGGCATGCCTCGCTCAAGAAGACGAACCGCAATTTGAAGGCCTGCTTGCTCGATCAACGCCTGATCGCGGGCGTCGGCAATATTTACGCCGACGAGGCCCTTTTTGAAGCCAAGCTCAACCCGAAAACTCTCGGCAGCAAGCTGACTCGGCCGCAAGCGGAACGTTTACGGCTCGCCGTTGAAAAAGTCTTGCGGCGCGGCATCGAACTGCGGGGCTCCACCATCCGCAATTACGTCGGCGGCTCGGGCTTGCAGGGGGCGATGCAGAACGAGTTTCAAGCGTATGGCCGCACGGGCGAACCGTGCAGCCGTTGCTCCCAACCGATCGAGCGAATCGTTCTCGCGGGCCGCTCGACGCATTTCTGCCCAAGGTGCCAGCGCTGATTCGCATACAATACTTCCAATGTCGTATCGCGCATTCAAACGTCTACTGGGCGAGACGAGCCTCGAGCGAAAGTGCCGGTTTCTCTTCGGAGCCGGCATTCTGGTTTTGATCGCGCTGAGTTTTTGGCTGTACGCCTATCAGACCGAGCATCTCGCCTACGAACAGGCGGTGACATCTTGCCGACTGCTCGTGGCCCCGATCTTGGCGCAACAACATGTGGCTCAGTTGCAATCGACAGGCGAACCGAAGCTCGATGGCCGGGCTCTCGCGCAGGCTCTGAACCTTCCCGAAGACACCGCCACGAACGACACCGGCCGCGTCCAATATCACTTCCTGCAAGAAGGCCGCTTCGACGACAGTTACGAACGCGACCTCTACAAGGACTTCCTGCGCGGCGACGCCGACCGCCACGAAGACGCCCGCCTTCGCCCGAACGAACAATCGATGCTCTATTACGCTCCCATCCGCGCGAGCAAATCGTGCCTCGGCTGCCATACGGCTCTCGCCCAGGACAAGGGTTTGATGCCGCCGCAAGAGGGGACGCTGATGGCCGTGCTCCGCATTCGCATGCCGACGCGGGCCATCGAAGAAGGCGTGCACTGGAACCGCGCTCTGCTCATGGCCACCGCTCTGGGCACGGCCCTGCTCATCATGACCGGGAGCTGGATCATCGTTCGCTACATTATCGTGAAGCCGGTCAAACATCTTAAGGATGTCTCCGACGCCATTTCTTCCGGCCAACTCAACGTCCGCAGCGAAATCCAAACCGGCGACGAGTTCGAAGACCTGAGCCATGCCTTCAATCGCATGCTCCGCAATCTCGTGAGCATGCAAGAGCAATATCGTCAGGTGAACACCGATCTCGACCGCAAAGTCGACGAGCTCGCCCAGGCGAACTTGGCTCTTTACGAATCGAACCGTCTCAAGAGCGACTTCCTCGCCACCATGAGCCATGAGCTGCGTACGCCGCTCAACAGCATCATCGGTTTCAGCGATGTCCTCCTCACCGGCGACAAGCTCAACGACAAGCAACAACGCTGGGCGTCGAACATTCAAACCAGCGGCCAAAAGCTGCTCAACCTGATCAATGACATTCTCGATCTCGCCAAGATCGAAGCGGGCAAGATGCAGGTTCGCCTCGAAGAATTCAATCTTGCCGAGCTCAGCGAAAGCCTGGTCGCCATGTTTCGCCCGATCGCGGAACGCAAGAACATCGATCTCCGCTGCCAGGTCGATCCGAGTTTGCCCACGCTGCGGCAGGACGCCACCAAGGTCAACCAGATCCTGCAAAACCTGCTCTCGAACGCGATCAAATTCACGCCCGAGGGAGGCCTCGTCGTCATCCGGGCCGAGGCCGATCCGCGGTTCATCACGTTGACCGTCACCGACACCGGCATCGGCATCGCCCCCGACGAACAAGAGCTCGTCTTCCAAAAATTCCGCCGCTCGGGTAATCCCTTGACGCGCGAACACCCCGGCACCGGCCTGGGACTTTCCATTAGCCGGGAGCTCGCGAAGCTTCTGGGGGGCGAGATCACCGTCAGCAGCGAACTCGGCCGCGGCAGCACGTTCGCCATGAAGCTGCCCGTTTGGCTGACGCACGAGC
>JBAXFO010000868.1:0-2447 GCA_037139885.1 Planctomycetota bacterium | reverse complement strand
GTTCCGGGCCATCCCAATGTGGTGAACCAGTATGTGCCGAGCGGCGGCAGCCTGCTGCTCGCCAACCAGTTCGGCGCCATAACGCCACGCGATGGTTCGGTGTTCGGCCTGTTCAACAGCGGCTTCGCCACCACGCCCCTGATGGACCCCTCGGCGGCGAAATACGATCCGCGCAAGTTCAACTGGATAGGCAGTCCCGAACAGACCAACCGCGGTTGTTTCGTGACCGCGAAATCGCCGGTGACGATGGTGAGCACGTCGTCGGACATCCCGCGTTGGGCGAGGTCTTCGAGGAAGGCGGATAGGGCTTTGTCGAGGGTCGGCCCGAGCATATTCATGCCGTCGACCATGCTCGGATTGTTGCCGTCGGCGTGCATGTCCCAGCCGGCGGATTGCACGGTGACGAAGCCGGCGCCCGCCTGGATGAGGCGGCGCGCGGTGAGCATCTGCTCGCCGAGGATCGACGGCTCGAAGACCTTTTTGCCGATTTGATATTGGCGGGTGTTATAGCGGTCATAAAGTCGGCGATCTTCGCGCGTCAGGTCGAGGGCGCGCCCCGCGCCTCCCAAGAGCAGATCGGTCGCTTGTTGCTCGAATTCGGAGAGGCGATTCCGCACGGCCGGGCTGTCGGCGCGACGGCGGGCCTGATCGAGTTGTTGGCCGAGCGTGCGACGTTCGTGCAGGCGGTCGGCGGGGATGTTGAGCATCAAGTTTTCGAGGGCGACGCCGCCGCCGGACGGATTGAACGGAGCGTACGTCGTCCCCAGGGAGCCCGCGCGGGAGCCGACCATGACGCGGTTCATCTCGCGGTTGTATTGGCCGTCGGCATGGTTGTGCGTGAGCAGAGCGTACGTGGGCAGGCCGCTCACCGGATGATTCGTTCCGCGAATGCGGGCGTACATCGAGCCCAGGCTGAAGCCCTGGACTTGTTGGCCGTTCGGATCGGTGCCGCCGGAAAGCACGTGGCACATGGCCTGATCGTGGTTGCCGACGGCATGGCGAAAGGAGCGGACGATGGCCATGTTGTGAGCGTGTTCGGCGAGACGTGGGAACGTGCCGCCGATGTCAATGCCGCTGACGTTCGTCTTGACGGCGCCCGTGATGCTCGAATACGGCGCGGGAGCGGCCATGTTCGGGTTAAACGTTTCGATGTGGCTGGCCCCGCCGCCCAAATAAATCAGGACGACCGATTTATCGCGCACGTATCCGGCTTCGGAGCCGCGCGCCTTTTGCTCGAGCAACCACGGGAGCGTCAAGCCGCCGATGCCGAGGACACCGGCTTTCAAAAAATCGCGACGCAAGACGCCGTCGCAGTTTTTCGTCGTCGAGTTGCTGTGGATGAACATGCCAAGAACCTCACGCAAAATTACTGTTTTGATCCGGTAGCCGCAGGCTTCAGCCTGCGGTGGCTTCAATTCTCAGCTCATCGCAGGCTAAAGCCTGCGGCTACTATCCATTCTGGCGTTAGTGGTTGAACAAGAAGTCTTCCGAGTTCAGCATGACCCAAAGGATGTCTTCATACGCGTTGCGAACGTCGGCGGTCCGTTCGATGTGGCCGCGGAGGAGGGACAATTCTTCATCGGTCGGCAGGCGGCCGTACGTGAACAGGTAAAGCTCCCTTAGCTTTTCATCGTGGCCGCGTTTGTCGGAAACGAGTTTATTGAGCCGTTCGCCGGGGGTGACGCGGGTTTTATTGGCCGTCTTCGGCGCCTTGCTCTTTTCGCTTTTCATCTCGGTCGATTTCACCTGCGGAGCTTTGCCGCCAATCTTCGTTAGCACCTCGAACGAGTTCATGAGGTGCAGCATTTGCGAGAGATTCACATCGGACGAACGTTCGCATTCGCAGGCGCTCGACATATCGGGCCGGCCGAACACCGCGAGGAAATACGATTCGAACGCGTTATCGGGGAGCTGCACCGCCCGCGTGCCGGCCGGCGCTCCGGGAAATTCGGATTTGGCGAGCGTCACCTGGTCGATGGCGTCGTGGAGCACTTCCGCGGGCAAGCGCCGCGGCTGGAAGCGGGCGTAGTTTTGCTTGTCGGAGCCGTTGAAGGCGTTCGGTTCGAGGTGAGCTGATAGGTCGTCGAATTGCAGATTGCGCGAATGAGCGCTTTCAAATCGAACTTCGCGTCGACGACGTGTTTGGCGAGCGCGTCGAGCAACTCAGGATTGGTCGGCGGATTGGTCGCACGCAGGTCGTCTTCCGCTTCCACCAGACCGCGGCCAAGAAAATGCTTCCACATCCGATTCGCCAGGGCTCGGCTGAAGAGCACGTTCGACGGATCGACGATCCAGTCGACCAGTTTGCCGCGCGGATCGACGTCGGCGGCCACTTGCACCGATATGCCCCCGAGCGGCGTCGGCGCCACCGATTGGCCCGAACGCGGGTTGACCATTGTCGCGACTCCCGTCTTGTGAACGATCTTCGTCGGCTTCTTGTTGTCTTT
>JBAXFO010000867.1:0-2448 GCA_037139885.1 Planctomycetota bacterium | reverse complement strand
CACAACTTCGCCGCGTCGAAAATTGGCCCTTCCACGCAGACGCGTTTGTAATCCCAACCTTCCTCGGTCTTCACAGGCGTCACGCAGCTGAAGCAGATGCCGACGCCGCAGGCCATGGGCGTTTCCAGCGACACATGGCAGGGGATCTTCCGTGTCTCGGCTTGGGTGGCGAGGGCGTGGAGCATGGGTTCGGGGCCGCAGCCGAAGATGTGGTCGGGGGCGCGGTGTTGGGCGAGGAGATCGGTGACGAAGCCGCGGTGGCCGAGAGAGCCGTCGTTGCTGGCGATGTGGACCTCGGCTCCGGCGGCGCGAAAGTCGTCGATGCCGGCGGCGAGGTCGGCGGTGCGGACGCCGTAGTAGAGCGAAACGTGCTGGGCGAGATTCTTCGGGGGTTGGCCGCCATAACCGCGGGCGCCGAGCAGGTCGCGGATGTGCGCGAGGAATGGCGTCTGGCCGATGCCGCCGGCCACGAGGGCGATGCGTCCGGGCGTCGGCTCGGGAAAGCCATTGCCGAGCGGGCCCCAGATTTCGAGGCGATCGCCCGCCTGGGTTTGGGCGAGCAGGCGGGTCATCTTGCCGACGACGAGGTAGACGACATCGATGCCGATCGGCTCGCCGGCGTCGTTGAGGACGGTGTCGTAAAGGGCGAAGGGCCGGCCCAGCAGCGGGTCGTTCGATTGCGGCAAACGGACCATGACGAACTGCCCGGGGCGGATGGCGCGGGCGATGGCGGGGCATTCGAGCCGCACGCGATAGGTGTCGCGCGCCAGCGGCACATGCCCCAAAACCGGAGCCGAGGTGAACGAAACCATCATTCCTCCGGAATCTCTTCGTGCGTATCGAACGCGACGCGACGGAGTTGGTTGACTTCGCGGGAGGTGAGTTCGCGCGATTGGCCCGATTTCAATTTGCCGATTTGCAACGGACCCAGGCCGACGCGAATGAGCCGTACGACCTTGTGATTGAGCTTGGCGAGCATCCGGCGAATTTCGCGATTCTTCCCCTCGGCAAGCACAATCTCCAACCAGGCGCTCTGGCCCTGCACTTTGAGGCGATGCACCGATTTCGCTTTGACATGGCCGTCGCTGATCCAGACGCCGTCGATGAGGGCCCGCTGGTCTTCGCGCGTCGGCAGTCCGGCCACCTGCACGTGATATGTCTTTTCGATCCCGTAACGGGGATGCGTCAAGCGGTTGGCGAGTTCGCCGTCATTGGTGAGCAGCAGCAGGCCTTCGCTGTCGTCATCGAGTCGGCCGACGGTATAGACGCGTTCGATGACTTCGGGGATGAGATCGACCGCTCGCGGCCGGCCGCCGGGATCGCGATTGGTGCAGAGGTAGCCGGTCGGTTTGTGGACGGCCCAATAGACGAACGTCTCGGCCGCGATCGGCCGGCCATCGACGGTGACGGCCTGGCCGGCTTCGACCTTGGTGGCGAGATCGCGAATCAGTTTGCCGTCGACCTTGACGCGTCCCGAAAGGACGAGGCCTTCGCAATGCCGCCGGGAACCGAGGCCCGCGTGGGCGAGAAATTTGTTAATGCGCTCCATGCAGACGTTATAGCGAAATGCGCGTGAGCCGCACGTTTCACGAACCGCCCAGAGCCGTCTTCAAGGCCTGCACATCCGCACGTACGAGTTCGAGCTGAGCCTTGAGCTCCGCGACTTCCGCACGGAGGGCGACGAGTTCTGCGTTCGGCGGGGGCGGAGTTGGGGACGCGTGAGGGGCCGTGACGGGCGCGGGAGCCGGCGCCGCCGATTCGTTCGCTTTGGCGCGCTGCTTCAGGGCTTCGAGTTCGCCCGGGGCGTGAAAGCCGTGCGTGATGAGCGAGCCGCGGCGGCCTTCCTCGTTGAGCCAGAGAACGAGTTTGCGTTCCTGAAGGGGCTTCAGTTTTTGGCGCAAGGTTTCGAGATCGTCGATCGTGTCCATGCGGTTCGCATGGCTGCGGAGTTCGCCTTCGGTTTGCGGGCCGCGCAGCAAAAGCTCGGCCAGAATCGCGAGCTCGATCTTGTCGACGCGCCAAACATCGTAGAGATTATGCCGCCAGCGATCGACGCGGCTGCCGGTGATGCGCGTGACCAGCCCCAGCGACATGAGGCCCGGCATCGCGTCTTCGATGTCGTCGTCGCTCAGATTCAGCAGCGGATCGCGATTGGATTTTTGGTTCGAGCCGACGGTGAGCGCGTTGATGCTGAGCGGATACGCGTCGGGCGTCGTCTTCGATTTCTCGACGAGGACGCCGAGCAAGCGCCGCTGGATCATTGTGAACGCAGGCCAGGCGGTGGTCTCGGACATGGGAGCGGTCCTGGGTGGGCATTCGGCGGGTTAATATTCCTAGGGCGTCGTCCAGACGGAATTTTCGGGCGCTATCGTAGCTGGTAGCCCGACGCGTGAGCGAGAGTTGACGGCATCCCTCGCTGACGCGTCGGGCTTCCAGGGATGGCCTCAG
>JBAXFO010000866.1:0-2460 GCA_037139885.1 Planctomycetota bacterium | reverse complement strand
AAGGGCCCCAAACGGCGCAACTTCACACCCCGATCTTAACACGAGCGGGGGGCCGCAACCGAACGAGAATGAGCGTTGCGCTTCGATTTTGTTCGAGGTGAGTAGGGTCGATGATCGCGTCGGGATTTGTTTCCCAAATGCCAATTTGAACCACCGAGGCACAGAGAGCACAGAGAGCACAGAGAGATTATCGAGACAATCGCCGTTCTTGCACGGTTTCTCGATCGAAATATCGACGTTCCAACGGCGACTCTCGGCGCCCTTATCGAGCGATACGTTCTTTGCCGACCCAAGCCCTCAGAGCAGGCGGGATGAGGACCGTGCCGTCGGGTTGTTGATAGTTTTCGAGGATCGCGACGAGGGCGCGGGTGACGGCGACGGCGGTGCCGTTCAGGGTGTGGACGAAGCGGGCGCCTTTTTGTTTGGCGCCTTTGTAACGGATGTTGAGGCGGCGGGCCTGGAAGTCGGTGCAGTTGGAGGTGCTGGTGACTTCGCCGAATTCGCCCGCTGCGCCGCGGCCGGGCATCCAGGCTTCGAGGTCGTACTTGCGATACGCAGGGCCGCCCAGGTCGCCGGTGCAAGTGTCGATCACGTGGTACGGCAGGCCCAGGCCCTGGAAGATCTCTTCTTCGATGGCCAGGATCTCGCGATGGAGGGCTTCGCTTTCTTCGGGCGTGCAGAACACGAACATTTCGACTTTGGTGAACTGATGCACGCGGTAAAGCCCGCGCGTTTCGCGGCCCGGAGCGCCGGCTTCGGTGCGAAAGCAGTGCGACATGCCGACGAGTTTGATCGGCAATTGGGCTTCGTCGAGAATCTGGTCGCGATGCATGCCCCCCAGCGTGATCTCGGCGGTGGCGACAAGGCAAAGATCCGTATCGGTTAGGCTGTAGATCTGAGTCCCTTCGCCGCGCGGCATAAAACCGATGCCTTCGAGCACATCGACGCGGGCGACATCGGGCGTGATCACCGGCGTGTAGCCATGCTTGACGAGGATGCCGAACGCATATTGCACGAGGGCCAATTCCAGGAGCACGGCCTCGTTCTTGAGGAAGTAAAACTTCTGCCCCGCGACCGCCGCCCCGGCTTCGAAGTCCGCGAGCTTAAGGGCGTCGCACAGGGCGACATGGTCTTTGGCTTGAAAATCGAACGTCGGCTTGTCGCCCCAGTTGGCGACGATCTTGTTGTCTTCCGGCAATGCTCCGATCGGCGCGTCGGGATGCGTCATGTTCGGCAGCGACATGAGAGCGGCCTTCAGGTCGCTTTCGACCTTTTTGACTTGCTCTTCGATCCCGCCGACCTGTTCGCGAAGATCGCGGCCTTCCTTGATGAGATCTTGCTTCTTGCCGGCGTCCTTCTCCTTGGGAATCAGCTTCGAAACTTCATTCTGGCGTTGCTGAATCAATTGAAGCTGATGCACGAGCCGCTTGCGCTCGTCGTCGATGGCGACGATTCGTTCGACATCGGCGGTCACATTGCGGTTCTTGCAATTCGCTTTGACGGCATCGAGGTTTTCGCGGACGAAATTGACATCCAACATGACGGCTCTCGTGACGAAGTTTCTGCCCGGCCATGCGCTCCCGCCCGGGTCTGCTGAATGTTGTACAGACGGGCGCCGACTTCGAAAGCGGTTCGGGGACGGCAATCCGAGGAAAGCTATCGGTCGCTCGAATCTCTCGGCAGCCTGATCGCGTCCCAAGGGAGACTATTCCGCGCCGCTTGGATGGCTTCCTCGGTTTCCCGATATTTCGGCGCGTCCGCCGCTGAGGGCGACTCACGTCGGGACCGGAGTTCGATCTCGACGGCGATGGGATGCCGCTCGCCGCGCGCAAGGTAAGCCAAAAGCGGCATGAAGAGGATTGTGTCGCCGAACTTGCACGGCTCGCTGAGATCGAGCGTCACGTGCTCCGGCGTGTCCGCATGATAGGTGACTTTTGCGACGTCTGTGACGGGGAAACGATCGTAGCGCGTGCGATTTCGAACCAGCAGCGTATCGCCGACGAGCCAGAGTTGATCGACGAATCGAAAACGCAAACGAGCGACGGAGCGCAAGGCCAGCGCGAACGCGACGATGCCGAAGAACAAGTAAACGAGTCCCTCCGTCGGCGCCGCCAAAGCTGCGATGATGCCGCCAATCACGAACAAGGACATGAACGCGAGGAAGAACGTCGGCCAGATGATCTTTTGGTAGACCGTCCACGCGGACGAGAGTCGCCGCATCTCGGCGAGGTCGGCCGAGTCGGCTTGTGAGTCATTGGTGGGCAATGCGAGTTACCTGTTGTGCCGGGAGACAGGGGCGAAGGTCGCATCGAGCATGAATGATTTCAAAGACAAACCGGAAAAGAACGAACCGATCCCTGCCGGAATCGCATGGCAAGGCGTGTGTTACCCAAGCCCTGAGCCCAGGGCGCTCACTTCGTCTGCTCCAAAAACCACGTCATCTCTTGAGCGATGCCGTCG
>JBAXFO010000865.1:0-2463 GCA_037139885.1 Planctomycetota bacterium | reverse complement strand
GCAGAAATACGATGACGATTCCGAACCTTTTGGTGGGCTTCGCTCCGCTCAACCCACCCTACACGTTCAGCGCCCGCGCCTTACTCGCCTTCGAGCAACTTTTGATACAGCGCTCGTTCGTCGTTCTTGTTCTGCTCCTCGAGGGCATGGAGCAAGATCGTCCGCGCCGAGACGTTCTTGACATCGACCTCAAGGGCGCCCAGAGCGTAGCGTTCCGCCTCGGGCCACATTTTGTTCTTGTCGTAGTATTCCGCCAGTTTCGTACGTGACAACAGGTCGTCTGGATCGGCCTCGGCGACGGATTTTAAAACATCCATCAGCTTTTCCTCGTCCTTCGTCTGCACGTAAACCTTCGCGAGCTGCACCAGCCAGAACGGTTCGAACGGTTCGACCTTGCGGCCATGCTCGAGCGTGCGGGCGGCGTCGGCGAAGTTCTTCGTCTCGAATTGCACCCGGGCGAGCAGCTTGAGCGACTTCGGTTCGTCCGGATGATCGGCCACGGCGCTCGCCAACACCGCAGCGGCCAGATCGGGCTTCTTGTCGGCGATCAAGATGGCCCCTTTCACGTACGCCGCCAGCGGATGATTGAGCTTGAGCCGCAAGGCTTCGTTCGCCAGTTCGAGGGCGACCTTGCCGTCGCCGGTGAGAAAATGTTTCTCGGCAAGTTGCGCGATGATGTCGGGGTCTTCGGGGTTCTTGGCCCGTTCCTCTTTGAGCTGCTTCAGCGACTTCTCCGGCGGCAGCGGCGGCAGGTTCAGATTCTTGACGCGGTCTTCGATGAACGCCCGATAGCCCTTCTCGAAAGCCGCCTTCTTGACATCCAGGGCCTTTTCCAGGGCGGCGTCGGTGTCGAGCCCCTCGGCGAAGGCGGCCAGAAGCTTTCCGATCGCCGGCTCGCCGTACGTTTGCGTGAGGTATTTCACGTAGAGCTCGCTTTGCAGATACGCCTGCTGCCATTGGTCGGGCGTCTTGGGACGGACGAAGCCGAGCAAGATGGTGTCGAGGTTGAGCAGATCGTTCTCGCGCAGCTTTTCCGCGAGGATGTAGTTCCAGCGCGGCGGCGTCGTCTTGCCCTCGAGCGTGACGGCCAGCCCCTCGGTGAACCAGTGCGGGATCTGAAACTTCGTCTGATCGAGATTGAACAGATGCACGACCTCATGCCGCAGCACCCGGTTCCAGTTGAACGGCTTGGTGATCACCTTGGAGCGGTCGTGCGTCGAAACCATCGCGAACATCTTTCCCGTGCAGGCGCCGATGGTGTGCAAATCGGGCAGAGCCGTGACGCGGCCGGAAAACATCTCGTGCTTGTTGAAAATCTCGATGAGGTATGGCTCTTGCGGATGAAAATCGAACTTCTTCTCGAGCTCGACATGCAGCTTTTCCAAATAGTGCACGACGAACCGGGCCAGGGCTTCATCGTTCTTCGGATCGTAACGCACATGATAATGCGGCGTCTTGATCGTTTCGTATTTCCGCAGATGATCGAGCACCTTCAAGGAATTCAGCACGCGGACGTTGAACTTGTCGGCGTCGTACGCGTCTGTGAGATTTTTGTACGCCTCTTTTTCCCGGCCGAGCCGCATTTCGAGCATGCCGAGCCCTTCGTGCCCCTCGGGCATGCTCGGTTCGAATTCGATGGCCTTCTTGAAATACTTGGGGGATTCGAAGTACAGCTTACGCCCATCGAGATGGCTGCCGAGTTCATAGTTGAAACGCCAGGCCTTGGGGTTAAATTTCTCGACGGCGGCCAAGACGGCGTCGAATTCTTTCGTCTTCTTTTGGGCATGGAGCACGGCCGCGATCTGCGCGAGCGTCGATTCGTCGCGAGGGTTGACGGCCTTGGCCTTGTCGAGCGCTTTCATGGCCGCGTCGTTTTCGCCCGCGAACATGTGCACGCCCGCCTTGACGCGCAACGCCTCGGGGAGATTCGGATTGATCGCCAGAGCTTGATCCGCGAGGTAATCAGCCTCCTTCATGTCGTAATTGGAGTACGCCGTTTCCGCCCGCAGCGCGAAGACCTCGGCCGCCCGCGGGTTGAGCACGAGGGCCTTGCTGAAGGCTTCGAAGGCGGCCTTTTTGTTGTGCTTCTCGGAGAAGAGCCGGCCCTTTTCGAGATGAACCTGCCAGTACGTCTTGTCGCGCTCGGCGACGTCGCCGAAGTATTCGAGAACATTTTCGTATTCGTCGGCAAGCTGCAAATAACGAGCCCGCTGCAAGCCGACCGCAGCGACGATCATCACGTCCTCGGGCTTGGTGATGTCGTCGGCGTGTTCGTTGTAATGGCGCACAAACCAGTTGAACTCTTTGAGCGCCGCCGGCCAATCGCCCGAATCGCGGAGGATCTGAGCCGCGATCCAGCGCGACAACAGTTGATTGGGCGACTTCTTCAGCGCCTGCTGAGCCGCGAGTTTCGCCTCGTCCCAGCGGCCGCGTTGGTAGAGCAGCTCCGCCCGGCGCCCGAGC
>JBAXFO010000864.1:0-2464 GCA_037139885.1 Planctomycetota bacterium | reverse complement strand
GATTATCAGTTCGCGCCGTTCAACAAAGACGCCAGCGGCATCGACGGCGAACTCGGCGATGTCGGAACTCTTCCCGGTTGCGTCGGCGAATTGCGTCTCCTGCGCAATAAAGACACGATGCGTTACATCTTGATCGCCGTCTTCAATGAAGGGACCAAGACTTACGGTCTGCGGCTCGAATGCTCCTGGGAGAATCAGGAAATCTGGCGGAAAGAGTTTCGCGAACTGCTCAAGACCTTGCGCCGGACGAAGTCGTGACGCTGCCGCGGGCGGTTACTCGGTCGTGTTCGCGATCGCCTTGCGGAGAGCTTCGCTCACGCCCATCGGGCGAATCGGAAACGCATCGAGAGCGGTGCGGTCGCGCACGATGGTGGGATTCTTAAGGCCCTCGATGAGATGCCGGCCCACTTCGAAGGCGGTCGGCGTGACCAGCGCCAACCACAGGCTCGACAGGTAAGGCGTCAGCACCGGCACGGAAATCAGCCAGCGCCGCAAACCTTTCTGACGGGCATATTCGCGAATTAAATCTCCGTAGGTGACAACGTCGGCGCCGCCGATCTCGAAGATACGCCGCTCGTCGCCCGGCAACGTGCGGCCTGCGAGCAGATAAGCGAGGACATCGTCGACGGCGATCGGCTGCGTCGGCGTGCCCAGCCAGCGCGGGCAGAGCATTACGGGCAAGCGGTCGGTGAGCGACTTCAGCAGTTGATACGACAAGCTCCCTGCCCCAACGACCATCCCGGCCCGAAACTCGATGACGGGCGCTCCCGAGTCGCGCAAGATCTGGCCGACCTCATGGCGGCTGCGCAGATGCGGCGAGAGTTTCGGATCCGCGTCGTCCCCCAGACCGCCCATATAAATGACGCGCCGCACCCCGGCCTTCTTCGCGGCCCGGGCGAAGTTGGCCGCCGCGAGGCGATCTTCTTTCTCGAAGTCTTTCGAGCCGGACATCAGGTGCACGAGATAATACGCGGTGTCGACGCCCTCGAGCGCGCTGTCGAGCGATGCCGGGTCGAGAACGTCGCCACGGACGATTTGCGTGGAGGGTTGAACGGAAGTCTTCAGCTTATCCGGATTGCGAACCATACAGCGCAAGCGGATCGGTTCTCGTTCCAGCAGCGGCAGCAACCGGCCGCCGACATAGCCGGACGCTCCTGTCAGAAGCACGAGGGGAGCTTCGCGATTGTTGGCGGTCGAATCGGGCATGGTGGGACAGGCTTTCGAAAGCGGCGGTTAAGGATCGGAGCGTTCTGCGGTCTGATCCCGCGGAGGGGCGACTACAATACAGTGTAGCTGGATGAGACCGACCGCATCTTGAGATTGCGGCCGTAAATGAGGACGGAAATGCTATCACCGCGAAAACCGTCTGCCGAAGCTCTCGGTCGTTTTCTCAAGTCGCAAGCAAATCTGCCTTTTACCTATGCCGCCGTGGGGGCGACCGCCGCCACGCCGCCGCCCGGCTATGTGGTCGATCACACGCATGTCTCGCTAGGCGCGGGGGAGTCGACGTTTCGCTCGGCGCAGGCGGCCTTGCAGCGTTGGGAGCAGTTTCGTTTGGGCTGGGTTGACGCCTGGCCGACCGACACGCCCATTCGAGTCGGTGAAGTCGTCGCCATCATGGGCCGAGCCGTCGGCATGTGGTGGCTCAATGCCTGCCGAATCGTTTATGTCATCGATCAATCCGAACCGAACGCACGCTTTGGATTCGGCTACGGCACGCTGCCCGGCCACGTCGAAAGCGGTGAAGAACGATTCTTGATCGAATGGGATCGCACGACGGATCGCGTGACATACGACATTTTGGCGTTCTCGAAACCCAACCACTTTTTGACGCGCCTGGGCTATCGCGCCGTCCGCCGCAAACAGAAGAAGTTTGCAGGGGATTCGGCGGCGTCGATGATGAGAGCCGTCAGCCAACGGTAATCCGATCAAGCGTCATCATCGCATCTCTAACGGAGGCGAAGGGTGCGTAACCGTAGGGCGTTGGCCACGACCGAGACGGAACTGAAGCTCATCGCGGCGGCGGCGAGCATGGGGTTGAGCAGGAGATGGTGGGAGAGCGGGTACAGGATGCCGGCCGCGATGGGGACGCCCAGGGCGTTGTAGATCAGGGCGAAGAAGAGATTTTGGCGGATGTTGCGCATCGTGTGCCGGCTGAGTTGCAACGCTTTGACGATGCCGCGGAGATCGCCTTTGACGAGCGTGACGCCCGAAGATTCGATCGCGACATCGGTTCCCGTGCCCATGGCGATGCCGACGTGGGCGGCGGCCAGAGCCGGGGCGTCGTTGATGCCGTCGCCCGCCATCGCGACATGGCGGCCTTCTCCCCGGAGCGCCTGAATGCGCGCGAGTTTGTCTTCGGGCCGCACTCCTGCCTGAAACTCGTCGATGCCTAGAGGTTTGGCGACGATGGCGGCGGTCGTTTCGTTGTCGCCGGTGAGCATGATGATCCGCAAGCCCATGT
>JBAXFO010000863.1:0-2469 GCA_037139885.1 Planctomycetota bacterium | reverse complement strand
GGCGAACAAACACGGGATGGCCAGAGGAATGACGACGCGTGAAATGACTTCGTTGCTCATCAGAGCCCTTTCGCGAAGGAGCAACGTAGCCAACTGCGAGATGACGCGACCGCGACCACTTCCGATGGGTCGTTTGGCAGGCTGCGGAACCCGACTCATCGGCGGGTCAACGGCGGCAATGTCGGGAGCAGCATCCTCCGAGAACGCGACAGGGATCGTATCCCCCCGAAATGTCTCGACGAGGCTCTTGCCGTCCCGTTTCGTAACGCGGATCACCAGATCGAAGAACGGCGCCAGATCGCGACCGTGGGTGACGACGACAACCGTGCAGCCGCGATGGCTCAGATTGCGCAGCATCTTCATGACAGTCTGTTCGCGCTTCGCATCGAGTCCAGAGCCGGGTTCATCGAGGAGGAAAAGACGTGGCGTCGAGATCATTTCGGCCGCGATGCGCACTCGCTTTTGCTCGCCCCCGCTCAAAAGGCCGATCGGCCGATTCCAGTTTTCATCGGGAATTTCAAGCTCGCGGAGGATGTTCTCGAAGTCCGCTTCGCCAAGTCCCTTCGCGGGACAGCGTAGTGCAGCTATGAACGTCATCACCTGCAATGCCGTCAACGCCTCGTGAACGAAGGGCTCCTGCGACAAGTAGCCAAGAAGATCGCGAAAGTTCCGAGTCGTTATTGAAGGCGTATCGGCCTGATGGCCGAACCTCCACCAGGAGCGAATTGAGTTGGCAGCCGCGTGGCCCACTTCGGCTCCATCGACTCGAATCCCTCCAGAACCGCGATTCTCCGAAAGGTGAGCGATGGCTTTCAACAGCGTCGATTTGCCGGCGCCGCTCGGCCCCACGATGCCGACACATTCGCCGCTTGGAATCGACACGCCATGAGCAAGGGCAAGACGTTCTCCAACACGATAGCCGACCGGAACGTTGACCGCGCAACCCGCGATGCCGGTTTCCGGTAAGAGACGACCGTCACGTGTGAACAGGAACGCGAACTGCCCGGCTTGAATCAACTCGCCGCCTGTGAGTTTCCGGGCCAAGATTGACTTGCCGTCGACAAACGTCAGACCGCTGCTCTGCCAATCGACAATCCAGTACTCGGGAGGGCTGGCATCGCGTTTGACGTTGTACGCAATGACGAAGTGATTCTCATCGATGCTGGGATGCCGAACTTGAACATCCGACCAATCGACGCGTCCGACAATCGTTTCCGGTCGATTCCGCAGATATGCGACTCCACAGCGAGGCAACTCAATTTCGTTTCGCTGTTGTCCGTCGCCCGCCGCCGACACATGCTGCCAGATCTTGAGTTCCAGATTCTCCTGGAGGGTGCGTCGGCATGGCAAGTCGAGCGTGGAGCGTTTGGTCCCCAGCACGATCTCCACCGAGGAAATCCCGTTTTTGCCGAGAATGGGCCGAACGACAAGCGTCTTGCCGAGGATCGTCGCGGAGATTTCCTGATCGAGAAAGCCGACGACCCGCGAATGCTCCTTGCCGAATCGGAGTTCGACGACGAGGCGAACCGTGCGCGCCGCGATCTGACGAGCCGGATGGCCCGAGGTTTGTAGGGCCTCAAAAAAACGGGGACAGGTCGCGGCATCGACCCATCCGAGAGGCTCGCCGCATTTCAAGCACTTTTCGACATGCTGGTGGTGCAGCAAACAATGACATTGGGGGCAAATCCAGGAGGTTGCCTTCGCGTCGTTCACGGAATCTCCAGAAGAGCTGCGTGGTGAAGGATGAGCCGTCTCTGCCTGCGCTCTGGAAACGGGCCCCGATCGCCACGATCTGTCAATTCTTCCGTACCGCCGGTTCTTGCAATTCGCCGATGTAGAGCGATTGAATCGTGACGTCGTTGACGCTTTCCATTGGAAGGAACAAATGATCGAGCGACGCGATGTTGCCCTTGAAGTCGAATTCGAGGCGGGCTTCTTTGACGAAATACTGGTCCGTCGCGAACTCCACTTTGCCGTCTTTGATCGCGAAATCGAACTTCTCGCGCACCTTCGGGCGTAATCCGATCATCGATCCCGCGCCCTGTACCACTCGCAGATGAGCGATTTTTGCCTTGTCATCGAGTTTGTCCAGCTTCAAGCGGAGGTCGCCGAGCGCCTTGTATTTCGAAGACGTGGGAATGAGCATGCCCAGCCTGCTGATGTCAACGTTCCATTCGTCGCCTTGCTTTTTCTCCGCGGCGGGGAAAACGTGGTAGTCCATGAAGAGCGTCAAGGAATCGGCAAGTTGCAGAAGTGTGCCGCGGTCGATCCGTTGACCTTCGAGGATTTCAATGCTGGTCGGCCCCCAATCGACCCGGTATCCCAAGCGAAACTTGCAGCCGGCGAACGCTTCGGGCTCCTGAATGATCGCGAGTTTGGGATCGGCGTTCAAGTTCTTGAGACGGGGCACGACAACCGCCAAGATTCTCTTTTGGCCGGGATCGAGCAATTCGGCGAATTGCCCAACCC
>JBAXFO010000862.1:0-2469 GCA_037139885.1 Planctomycetota bacterium | reverse complement strand
CCATTCGATCATCAAGGAGTCCAAATGGCGAGTTTCAAGAAACCGGAGTTTCCGGCGTTGCTCAAGTCGGGCGAGTGGCAGAAGCACAAGGGCGTGATCGCCAAGATCAGCAAAGAGACCAATGTCACCGGTTTGGGCAAGGCGCTCGACGCGATCGAAGCCGCCTACGGCAAAGTGGGCTGGGACGCATTCGACATCGCCGTCCGCATGCCTCAGGGCAAAGCCGCGACGCTCGAAGCGCTCGACAAGGTCCACAAGGCGGCGGTCGCCGAATTCAAGAACCTCGACGTGCTCGACAGCCTGTCGCGCGAAGTGGAACGCCTGGCGCCCACCGTGGCGGCGAAGTTCAAAGCGAATCCGTTGGTCCCCAAGTCTTCGGTCGAATACGTCGTCAAAGTCGGCGATGCGGCCAAGAAGTTCAGCTTCGCCGTCGCCCGCGGCACGATCTCGGATCAAGTCATCGCCCTGGTCGCCGATTACAAGGAAGCGATGCAGAAAGCCGCCGACAAGCGCAAGGAAACGCTCAGCATCTTCACGAAGGCCCTCGACACCGTCATCAACGGCATCGAAAGCCAAAAGACCAAGAGCGCGATGATCGCCTTTTGGGGCAAAGACATCCGCAACGTCGGCACCCAGTTCCCCAACGCGGTCATGGTCTACCCGGAACTCAAGGGGAAGTACGCCGATTGGAAGAAGGAAAACGACCAGAAGAACATTCCCAAGGAAGACAAGGACGTCGCCGCCTACGCGAAGAAGATCAAGAAGCTGGCCCAAGAAGTCAAAGACATGGCGAAGTAATTCGCCCGCACGCGGTAGCGTCACGAATCGGGATCGACCCGGTTCGCGACGCTTCGCGGCAGCGTTTTTCGATGCGCCGATGTTCCCATCTGCCCCGCCGGGGCGAAAATTCCGTCGTCGCAGAGAACGCTCGCACACCGCCACGACGGACCGGAACCGGAACATGGCGTGTGGGGCATCACGCCTTTTGGGCGCGAGTGCGCATAGCAGGGATGGTTTCTGACAGAACTCAGGCAGTTTTATCGTTTTGCGGTAGAATGCATGCATGATTGAGCGAGTCTACATCGAGACGACCGTCGTGAGCTACTTGACGGCGCGCCCCAATCGCGATGTGGTGATCGCAAGCCGCGCAAGAACGGCTTGAGGTCTTGAAGCCCATGACGTTGTTGGCCATCTCGAACGACGCTCGGGATCTGGCGAAAGAGTTGCTCCGGGCAGGGGCGTTGCCTTTGAAGGCAGCAGACGATGCGTTGCATATTGCCGTCGCAGCCATGAACGGAATTACCTACCTGTTGACCTGGAACTGCCGCCATTTGGCAAATGCGACGATGCGACCCGTGATCGAGAAGGTTTGCGAGGGTAAGGGCGTTAAAGCTCCGATCATCTGCACGCCCGAAGAGCTTTTGGAGGCAATGTCATGATTGATCCGATTGTCGATGAAGTTCGGCGAGTTCGCGACGCCCATGCGGCAAAGTTTCATTTTGACCTTGATGCGATTTTCAATGACATCAAGGAGCAAGAGCAATCGAGCGGATTGATGTTTGTTACTTATCCGCCGCGCAGCGCAGCGTCGAACCCATCGCTCCAGCCGACCGGGGCCGCCATTCCGGCTTTCCCAAGTGGAACATCGATTGAGGCGGCCCCGGCGGCTGAGCTTTAACGTTCGAAAGTGGAATGTGCTCGTCATCGTAGTCCGGTCTATTCGGCCTCGCTCTCCTCATCCTCACTCCTTCTTCCCGAGGCAGTACAACTCCCCGTCCGTCGTGCCGATGACGAGGCGGCCGTCGCTCACGGCGGGGGCGGCGACGACGCCTTTGCCCAGGGCGAGCGATTCGAGGCGTTTGCCGCTTTTGAGGTCGAGGACGTAGAGGTTGCCGTCGGAGGAACCGATGTAGACGCGGTCGCCGACGATGACGGGGGAGCTGTCGACGCGGCTTTTGGTGGCGAAGCTCCAGGCGAGTTCGCCGTTCTTTCTGTGGACGGCATGAACGTTCTTGTCGCGGCAGCCGACGATGACGAGATCCTCGTTGACGGCCGCCGACGCGTAAAACGGCTGGGCTCTTTTCGGTTCGAACTGCCAGTCGATCTTTTTCGCATCGAGATCGACGCCCAGGAGGACGTTGGTCATGGTGCCGACGTAGACCTTGTTGCCGAAGACGGCGGCGGTGGCGCCGGCCTGGCCGCCGAGATCGATCGAGAGTTTCGCCTTGCCGGTTTTCAGGTCGATGCCGTGCAGATTGCTGTCGCAGCCGGCCACGAACGTCAGGTCGCCGGCGACGACGGCGGAGCCATTGACCTGGCCCTGGGTTTTGAATTTCCAGAGTTCTTTGCCGTCGCTTTGGCTGAGACAGTAGAGGGTGGAATCGTGCGAGCCGATGAGGACGGTGTCGCCGGCGAAGTTGCCGCCGCCGGTGATTTCGCCGCCGGTTTCGAAGGTCCAACGTTTCATGC
>JBAXFO010000861.1:0-2470 GCA_037139885.1 Planctomycetota bacterium | reverse complement strand
ATCCCGAAGATCCGAACGTTTGGTTCAACCTGGGCCTGACGCAGGCGTGGCTCGGGCAGAATCTTCTGGCCGTCGAATCGTTCGACAAATATCTGGCCCGCGAGACGGATGAAGCGTTGGCGGCCCAGGCGGCGGCGCTCGTCGAAGTGTTGCGCGTCGGGCAGGGCATGGAAGATCATTCCGACTATGTCGAACACGCGTCCACGGTGCAACTCCGCGATCCGCAGGCGTTCGTCAATGGCCTTGTGCAACTGGAAAAAGACGGCATGGTCGCCGGCTTGCGCTACGATCAAGAGCAGGGGATCTTGGCCGGCTTCGTGCTGAGTCCGGCGCCGGTCTCCTTGATCGGGGGCGAGACAGCCACGAGCCAACCGTTAGGCGCGTTCTTCATGTTGATGGGGACGATTCTGCGCGTGTGGAATGTGCAAGAAGACAAGGTCTTGGCCGCCTTCACGCTTTTCCGCGACAAGATCGCCACCCCCATGACGGAACCGCTCCGCACGCGCGGCCCAGCCAAGTTTCAAGACATTCTCGCTCCGGCTTTGGTGTTTCCGAAGAACGTCACTTCGCAGGAAGCTCACGACCAAATCGTCCGCGAGAATTTAAGCCGTTACTTCGAAGAGACCTGGATCCACCGCCCGCTCAAATCGCTCGGCAACGTGCCGCCGATCGATGCGGGGGGCAGCGCGGTGACGCGCCGAAAGTTGGCGGGAGTCGTGTTGTTCCTGGAACAGATCTCCACGATGGGGCAGAAACAGCCTCCCTACGATTTCGATCGCCTGCGCCGCAAACTGACCTTGGGCGGCGGCGAAGCGGTTGCGCCCGCCGCGGCGGCCACGCTCGACATCGCGGCCATGAGCGTGCCCGATTTGACCACGCTGCCGCTCGATCGCCTCGACCCCGCCCAGCTTGAGCTCGCCTTCCAGACGGCCCTCAGTCTCGACGGCAAAGAAGTCGCCGGCAAATTCGCCGTGGCGTTGATCGAAGCGCCGCCGCGTGCGGACCGTTCGGACCGCTATCCCTGGCACAATCATCTCGTCAACCTCGCCCTTGCCGAAGACGATTTCCAGGGCGCCATCAATCGCCTGAACGAGGGCGAAAAAGACGATTGCGAAAACAACGAAGGCCGACGCCGCAACGATTTCGAACTGCGCCGCGCCCAGATCCTTGTCAAGAAGGGGGATCATGCCGAGGCCGAAGCGACGTTCACCCGTCTGATCGACCGCGTTCCCCAGGAATGGAAGTACCGCGGAGCCGCGACCGAGACCTTCCTCTCCGCCCGCCAGGGACAACGCGCCGTGGCGTTCGCCGAACGCGCCCTCGGCGAAGCGAAAAAGCAGAACAACCGCGACCAAGAAGGCTACTTTCAAGAGCTGCTCGAAGCCGCCAAACGGCAGGGGTAGTCGTCGTCTGCGACCGCGATGATGGTTGACAGGAGGAGCGCCGCGCCGATGTCGTCACATTGGAACTCGGTGAATCTGTCTACTTAGGATGACATCCAGGCGAGTTGGCGCGACGCGTCGACTTGTCGTTTGCAGTTCCCGATCGAGCAGGGCAAAATTCATGTTCCCAAAGGAACTGCGCCATGCTCGACCAACTGTCGACCGACTTGCCCGCCACGCTCGCCGCTCTCGACCGCAACCGCGCCGACGCCGTTCCGCAGCTGGTCGACGCCGTGCTCCTCGAAGCGGTTCGCCAGCAAGCGAGCGACGTTCATTTCGATCCGACGCATCGCGATCTCGTCATCCGTTTTCGTATTGATGGCGTGCTGCATGCCGTTGCGAGTCGTCCCCGAGACCTCGCCCCGACGGTCATCGCCCGGCTCAAAGTGCTCGCCGAACTCCTCACGTATCGCACGGACATTCCGCAAGAAGGCCGCCTGCACTGGCCCGCCGCCCCGGCCGGCGGCGAGTTGCGGCTCAGTACGTTTCCGACCATCCACGGCGAAAAGGCCGCGGTCCGGCTTTTCGATCCGACGGGCCGCATTCTCGACCTCGATCAACTCGGTTTCGACGCCGACATTCTCGGCTCTCTGCGCACATTGCTCGACGAACGCGCCGGAGCCATCTTGCTCACAGGTCCCAGCGGCAGCGGCAAGACGACGACGATCTACGCCTGCCTGCGTCACCTCGTCGGCACGGGGCGCAATATCGTCACGCTCGAAGATCCCGTCGAACAGGTTCTCGAAGGCGTGAGCCAATCGCAAGCCCGTCCTGGGACCGAATTCGATTTCGCTCGCGGCTTGCGCAGTCTCTTACGGCAAGATCCTGAGATCCTGATGATCGGCGAAATCCGCGATCCGGAGACCGCCGGCATCGGCATCGAAGCCGCCCTCACCGGCCATCTCGTCTTCAGCACGCTGCACGCGGGCTCGGCGTGCGGCGTCGTCGGCCGACTTCTCGATATGGGGATTGAACCCAATCGTGTTCGGCACGGTATTTGCGCCTAGCAAATACATCTGAACAGTATT
>JBAXFO010000860.1:0-2481 GCA_037139885.1 Planctomycetota bacterium | reverse complement strand
TACGGATTCGGCGGGGCGATCGGCGTCGCGATGGCGGTGATGGGTTGAGCCACCATCGTGGGAACGGCCGGCCGCGCCTGGTTGGCGAGCTGACGATCATATTCGGCGCGTTTGACCGGATCGAGCAAGACCTGCCGCGCCCGGCCAATCTGATTGAGGAGTTTGGTGCAAAGCTCCGCTTGCGGCCCCATTTGATAACTGCGCAAATGGGTACACTGACGAATCGACGCCTCTTCGATCACCTCGGAATCGGATTCCCCGACGGAGATGCCGAGCAATTGATAGAAATTCGGCGGACGAAACTGCTTGGGGATGCCCAGCCATTTGTGATACGGATCAAAGGCGATGTCTTTTGGTTCGGGCATGGGAGCGACTCAAATCGGGGTCCGAAACCGACGTCAAATCACGGTCGACTTCTCGGCTATTCTACGCAGAACTTATGCTGGCGGAAATAAATTATCGGTGAGAAAATGACGACGGTTGGACTCCGGCAGACTTCCTCGCTCTCGAGACATCCGCTAACTTCCGAGCGCCTTCACATAATCGGTCCACATCACGATCTGCTCGTTATCGAGTAAATTCTCGCGTTGAAAC
Source organism: Planctomycetota bacterium (assembly GCA_037139885.1). Classification (GTDB taxonomy): domain Bacteria; phylum Planctomycetota; class Planctomycetia; order Gemmatales; family Gemmataceae; genus JAIEPT01. The sequence goes on along the minus strand of JBAXFO010000860.1, from coordinate 1,887 downwards.
ACGGTGCGAACCGCCGGCGCTCCGCTCACCTGGGCGGTCACTTCCAGCTGCCCGCTCTCGTGGTAGGAATAGCTGACCTGCACGGGCGTGCCTTGCGGCAGATTCGCAGGCAAGTCTTCGATGCGGCAGACGCCAACTTGAATGCATGCCTCGGGGCGTTCGCTCTCTCCTTCGACGACCCGGATGACGACAGTCGGCTGGTTCGGCTTGTTGGTCTTGAAGACGCGGGTGACGGTGGCGGGCAGCGGCGTGTTCTTCGGAATCAAAATGGCGTTGCGGCGCCGGCCCGAGGCGGTGTCGAGGCCGATGATGCCAAGGCTGTGCGAGTTGATGTTGGTGATCGAAAACGCGGCCGGAGGAGAGCCGGCGACATCCGCTCTGGTTTGCAGAAGTTTTGCGTACATGGCCGCGCCGTGCGCCACGGCTTCGTCGGGCGACACCGAGCGGTCAACCTCTTTGCCTGTCAACTGCGTGAGCATCGTCGCGATCATCGGCATACGCGTGGAACCGCCGACGGGAAGGACGCTATCGATCTGCGACCACGTCAGGTTCGCTTGCCGCAGCACGATTTGGGTCGTTGTTTTGGTGCGATCGAGCAGAGGAGCGGTCATCTCCTCAAATTCGTCGCGAGTGATGTCAACCTTGAGTCGTTTCTCGTTGAGGGTGACGACGATCGACGCCTTGGCGCGTTCGGTCAGAGTCTTCTTGGCGAGTTCGGCGGAGTTCCACATATCCATGAAGCAGGGGAAGTTCTTACGTGGGTCTTCGCCGAATTTCTCGTCGAACTTTTGGGCGGCATGGAGGACGATCATCTCGTCGAAGTCTTTGCCGCCCAGGGAGACATCGCCGTCGGTGGCGAGGGCCTTGAACGAATTGCCGTGGATTTGGACGATGGTGACGTCGAACGTGCCGCCGCCGAGATCGTAAACGAGGACGGTCATCGGCTTGTCGCCGAGGACTTTGCCGTGCGTATCGAGAAAGCCTCGCTGATAGCCGAAAGCGAGGGCGGCGGCGGTCGGTTCGTTGATGATGTCGAGCACTTCGATGCCGGCGATGCGGCCCGCGTCGACCGTGGCCCGCCGTCGGAGTTCGTCGAAATACGCCGGCACGGTGATGACCGCTTTTTGCAGGTTCGGCCCCAGGCGGCGGCGCGCGTCGTTTAGCAGCGCCTTGAGAATGACCGACGAAATGACTTCCGGCGGCAAACGAGACCCGTTAATGGCCTTACGATACTCTTTGAAGCCCATGTCGCGCTTGACGCATACGGCCACGCGTTCGGGTTCGAGCGGCGCGGCCGCGACCGCCTCCTTGCCGACGATGGCGCCATCGTCGTCGAAGAGCACGACGCTGGGCGTGATGAGATCGCCCGCGGCGTTGGTGATGGTTGTCGGCCTTCCCATGGCGTCGATATAGGCGACGGCGGAATAGGTCGTGCCGAGATCGATGCCGAGAACGATTTCGTCGGGCGAGGAAGGTATCGTCGAGGCCGGCAAGGCCGGCGGGCGAACGGCGGGAGTCGGCGCCGGCGTTTTCAGCGCGGAGGTGGGCGGCGTCGGGCGGGGCGGCGCCGCGGCTTTCAGAACCGGGGGATGCGCCGTCGCCATGAGGACTCGCGACACCACCTGGGGCAGACGTTCAGCGGCGTCCCCGCGGACCACCAGGCGGCCTTCCGTGGATGCGACGAATAAGTCTTGGGCGGCCGCACGCAGGACTTCATCGAAGCGCAGACGCCGCCGGCCCAGCAAATGCGCCGACGGCGGCAGCTGATTCCAGACGGGGTCCACCATCAGAGCCTGAAATGCGGCCGCGTCGTTGAGAGTCGCGGCGGGCTGCCCCATGAGGCGCTGGGCGGCGGCCAAAATCAGGCGGTTGGCCGCAGTCGTGTAA
>JBAXFO010000859.1:0-2483 GCA_037139885.1 Planctomycetota bacterium | reverse complement strand
CGGCCCAACTCGGCATTCGCAACCTCCGCTACGTCAACGACGCCACGCCGATCGTGGGCGAGACCTCGGAGCGGCTATACGTCTGGGTGCCGTTGCCGGCGAAGGGCGCGCTCGGCCCGGCGAATGACTCCATCCGTATCGAATCGCCGTGTTCCTCAAACGAACACACGCCCATCCCTCAACCCCAACCAAGGACCAATATCGCCATGAGCGAAAAGACCAACTCTCCCGACGACACAGACATCGAGACGACCGACGATGCGGTGCTCGATCCGCTGCAAGAAGCGGATGCCCTTCGCACACAATTGCGAGAGACGCTCGGCCGGTTCAGCCGGCTCGTCCACGCACTCAAGCGCCAACGCAAGCAAGCTCAACTCGTGCGCTCGACGCTGGCTTCGCTCAACCTGAAACTGCAAATCGTCCTCGGCGAAAAGCACCCGCGGATCGGCCGGCGATGGATTCTGGCGGCGAATTGCCGCCTTCCGTTCCGCCTCGGCTTGTTTTCGACGCGTTCGCTTCATCATCTCGCGCATTTGAGCTATTGGTTCGGCGAATCCATCCGTTAAATCAAGGTTCATCGGGACTCCTTTCCGCAAGCCGCTGCGCACGCAGCACTCGCAATATTTGCACGTAACATCAAGAGAAGTTTGACGGAGCTGGCGAACCGCTTTTCCGCAGACTCTGCGCGGCGCAATCGCGAATTGATGAGTCGAAGGTCGCCGGTCACATTTGCCGCCTGCTGTTCGCCATACTGCACGGCGAGCCATCGGACGCCGATGAGGTCGGCGAGCGCCCGCTCAATTCCGCTGCTGCCCTCGACCGAAAGGCCGCTTTTGAACTCGGCCAAGGTTCTCTTGATTGCCTCGTGCGCGAGGGTATTCTTACCGGCGAGCAAGTCGATCCAGAATAACTCAGCGTGTCGTGACAGGTCTCCCACCGTTCGCCAAATCGCGGGGTTCTCATCAAGAAGAGATCGCAACTTTTGAAGAGCATTCTTGTCGCCAGCGTTTGCCCGTTCAACGATCGTAGCAAACTCACGTCGTTGAACTTCGTCGGGCGAGAGTTGGGCCTGCGGTTCCGGCTCCTCCGTGTTGGTTTGGCTTTCCCCGTCGATGTTCTGATCCCGTCGAGTTCTACGCCGACTTCGTTGGATCGGCGGCGCTTCGGGATGCCGCGGTCCGCCTTGCTGTGGTTCCGGCCTCGCGCCGGGGCGTCCGTGGACGACCTTCGATTTCCCTTTTGGCGTCGGGATCGTGAGGTCATTTTCAACCTTTGCTACGCCGGACATGGTGCCTCCTGCGGTATTGGCCGTTGTGCTTGCAGTACCCCTTCAAGATCATCGTTGCGTGCGTCAATAGATTGAGCCATCGCCTTAGATCGATCAGCACCCGCTCACCTTCTCGATTGCGCTCGATCTCGTCCTCGTAGGATGATCGACGAGCGTCTCGGTCGGCCTCTTGTTGGGCGATCTTCTTCGCCGCAGCCTCCGCTTCGCCGCCGTGGCCCAGGTATTGCTTCACGACGACGTCGCCGAATCGAACCGAGCGGTAGGCTGCGCAAATGGGCGAGACATCGGACGCCTACATCCGTGTCCAGGCTGATATCACCTGCACAGCATCTCGATTTTCGCAAGCGACCATTCAAAGGATGGAAATCTTGAAGAATGAATCGGCTGGCGGTCACGACGAGCAACCATGCCGCGACGGGTTGGGCTTCGCACGGGGGCCGCAAAGTTGGCTACCCGCCGCCGATCGCACTTGCTGGCGGGGGACATCGCCCCCATCCCTGCTCACACCTTGGCAATCACTCTCCCCTTCCCAGAATGCAAGAAAGGGCAGTTCGGCACCGGAGAGTCACATGGCCGGGGAATCGCTTCAAGACTTCGACGAGCAACTGTGCGACTACGTGATTGGGAACATCCGCAACGCCGCGCGGCCTCCGCGTCAACGGCGCAGAAAGTCGTCCAAGCCGGATCAGGGCGTCGGGCCGAACGAGTTTGCCGCTTGGCTCAAAGCCAATCTTTCAGCGCCGTTAGCGTCCCTGATCTTCGAGGAAGTGTTTGAACTTGGCAACCCGACGAAGGACGGGCCGCAACGGATTCTCCTCAACGATGACGAGTTCGACGCGCTGGCGCTGGCGGTCTTTGCCGATGTGCCGGAACTGGATCGGTTCTGGGAGCCGGACGACGAGCTGCATCGTCGCCACGTCCTTTGCGTTCCCGAAATTCGCCGTCATATAAGCGATAGTGCGGCCAAGCAATGGTGCAGCGATAGTGACGAGTTTGCGGAGGCGCTCAGCGAGGAGCGATTGCATCTTTGCGATGGCATCGAAATCGTGAAGCGATGGACGCGCCGTCTGCGTCGTTTGCTCGTCGCGATGGGGGCCGACGATTTGGTGCCTCGTCCGGTGGGTAATCATCCAACGCCGACCACATCAGAACGGGCCGCGTCAGGTCAGAAGGTTCCTCCTCATCTCATGGAATA
>JBAXFO010000858.1:0-2488 GCA_037139885.1 Planctomycetota bacterium | reverse complement strand
GTTGCCAGGCCGTGCACAAATTGGCGGCGATCGCGAAATGGTTGGGCTGCTTCCCCTGCCCGCTCCGCAAGACCTCCACCGCCCGATCGACATCGCCCAACCGCACCAGGATCGCCCCCAGATCGGCGATCTCATCCCCCGTGAGCGACATCTTCGTTTCGAGCTTTTTCCGCTCTTCCAAATAGCGCATCCGCAACGGACTCGCCGGATTCATCGGCCCCGCAGGCACGGCGATCTGCCGCAACGAACGCTGATCGAGCATGAACCCCCGCCACTGCGACGGCAACTCCGCAAACGTCTCGCCCGAATAATACAGCCCCGCCGACGCCGACGAAGAGGCGATCGACATTGCGAAAATCGCCACGACCCATCCAAGGACGCCCCTGGCCTTCACGGCGTCGGTCCGTGTCCGATGTAGCGATCGATCCATGCGAAAAACTCCCTCGTCCACACGCGCGAATTCTGGGCCTTCAAGATCCAGTGATTCTCATCGGGAAAGTAAACGAACCGCGTCGGCACGCCCTTGAGCCGCAGCGTGTTGTAATATTCCAGCCCCTGCCCCAGCGGCACGCGAAAATCCTTCTCGCCATGCGTCACTAGCGTCGGCGTTTTAAAATCCTTCGCGAAACGCTGCGGCGATTGCTTGTCGATCAGCGTCAGATCCCCCCACGGCATCGCCCCGATCGAGCGTTCCCGCGAACGGACGAAATCCGACGCCATCATGCTGTGCCAATTATAAACGCCCGCATGGCAGACCATCGCCTTGAATCGGTCGCTGTGGCCGTTAATCCACGCCATCATGTAACCGCCATAACTCGCGCCGACCGCCGCCATGCGGTTCTTGTCGATATACGGAAGGTTCTCCATGTAATCGGTGCCCTTCATCACATCGATGAACGGCTTCGTGGCCATGTCTCCCTTGATCGAATCGGTGAACTCCTGCCCGAAGCCGCTGGAGCCGTGGAAATTAATGATCGAAACGACATACCCCTTGCTGGCCATCAGGTGAGCGTTCCAGCGGTAGCTGAAATCGGTCGTGATGCCGTTATGCGGTCCGCCATGCACGAACTGGATCAGCGGCCATTTTTTCTTGGGATCGAACTTCGGCGGGTAGATGATCCACATCTGGACATCGGCGTCGCCCGCTCCCTTGAAGGTGACGTTCTTGACTTCGCCGAGGTCCCATTGCTTGGTGACCGCATCGTTGAAGCGGTCGATGCGCCGCACCTCGTCCTTCGCCGCAACCCAGACCTGAGCCGGGAAGTCGAACGACGACCGCAGAAACGCCACGGCCGCGCTCTTGGAAGCGACGGCGGGAGCGGTGTCGGAATATTTCGAAGGAATTTGCGTCAACTTCCCGTCGCCCGTCGGCGTCGCCATACTGATCCGATGATATCCCTTGTCCTCGAAGTCGAACCAGATATCCACCGGCGACGCCATTCCCAGCGCAAACGACACGACCGATCGATCGAGCTTCGGCAGAACTTCCGCCGTCTTGCCCGACCGGCGATCAAGGGCCATGAGCCGCGATCGATCTGCATAAAAATACTTAATCGTCTGCCGCAGAAAGATGAGCCAATCGCCGTCGGCGGAATAAGCAGGCGAGGTGTCGTTGGCGTGATTGTCGGTCGTCAGATTCTTCGGTTCGCCGAGCGGGGCGATCGGCATCTCGTAAATGTCGGCGTTGAAATCGGTGCCGATCTCTTTCGTCGTCTCGGCGGAGAAGGCGATCGTCTTGCCGTCGGGGGCGACATCATAACTGCCGGCGTCGGAAAAGAACGGCGCGAGCGACAGCGTCGTCTTCGCGAACAAATTTTCATGTTTGCCGGTGTCGACGTTCACCCGAAAGACGACCGGGCGTTTGCCGTCGGCGATCCACGTGTCCCAGACGCGAAACATGGCGTCGTCGATGACGAACGCCTGCGACTTGCTCTCCTTGCGTTCCTTCTCGCGTTTGCGGAATTCCTCGTCGCCAGCGACGCCGGGCCAGGTGTTGACGATGCAGAAGATGTTCTTACTATCCCGACTCCACTTCAAACCGCTCGGCGCCATCGGCAGATCCGTGAGCGGCCGAGCTTCGCCCCCCTCGGGCGAGATCAAATAAATCTGCGGCACATCCCCCGACCGCTTCGAGACAAACGCGATCGTCTTGCCGTCGTACGACCACGCGGGCCCCGAGTTTTTGCCCTTCGTGTTGGTGAGCTGTTTTTGCCTTTTGCCGTCGGTGGATAAGAGCCAAAGATTCGACGTGCTCGAATCGGCGTCGAGATCGAACTGCGCCGCCTCGACCACGACCCACGCCCCATCCGGCGAGATCGCCGGCTTGCCGACGCGCTCGAGTTTCCAGAGATCCTCGAACGCCATCGGCCGCGTCTGAGCCTGCACGGGGAGAACGAAGCAAACGGCGACGAGAAGGGCGAGACGAAACATCGGCGGGTCCTTTCCAAAGACAATTAGCGCTCGGGGCGCGTAGGGTGGGTTGAGCCGG
>JBAXFO010000857.1:0-2492 GCA_037139885.1 Planctomycetota bacterium | reverse complement strand
GAACGTGACGTTCGGTTATCAGTATGCCAGCCCGTTTAAAAGCGCGTTTGATGTGTTTCAACAGCGGACCGGGGTATGCCGGGATTTAAACCATCTGGCGCTGACGTTCTGCCGCTGTCTGGGCATTCCGGCACGTTATGCGACAGGCTATCTCGGCGATATCGGCGTGCTCGCTTCGGCGGCTCCGATGGACTTCAGCGGCTGGTTTGAAGCGTATGTCGGGGGCGATTGGTATACGTTCGACGCCCGCCATAATCGGCCGCGCGTGGGCCGCGTCGTCATGGCTCGCGGGCGCGATGCGGTCGATGTGGCGTTGACGACTTCGTTCGGCCCGACAACGCTCGTGAGCTTCGTCGTGTTCACCGACGAAGTCACGTCGCAATCGCCCCCGGCGGGCGCGGCTTTCAATCCATCGAGCAATCCGGCCGCACGCCAAGTACGCCTCTCGGAAGGGGGCGTGATTCATCCCGGCGTGACCTGGAATAATTCTTAAGCGTCACCTTTCAACGCGCATGCACCGTGACGCCGCCGACCACGGTGCGTTCGATGCGAATGTCCTTGATCCGCTCGGGATCGACGCGGTGAGGGTCCTCCGCGAGCATGACGAAATCGGCGAGTTTCCCTTCCGTGATCGACCCTTTCAGGCCTTCTCCGAACGAGGCATGCGCTCCGTTGAGCGTGCCGTTGCGCAGCGCTTCATCGACCGTGATCCGCTGATTGGCTCCCCAAATCCGGCCCCGATAATCCTTTCGCGTCACCATGCTTTGCATCGCCATGAGCGGTTCATAAAGCCCGGGCACGTAATCGGACGCGCCGGCGACCTTGATGCCATGATCGAGAAAGGAGCGATGGGCGAACATCGAGCGGACGCGTTCCTCGCCGTATTGCTCCCTAACCGACGGCGTTGACGACGGCAAGATCCGGACCCCGTTCGCCGCTGCGCTCCGGAGCGTTTTCCTGGGCAGCGGCCAGGCCGCTAACCGCAGCGGGTCGCAGGCGCGTGATTCGGAAAACTTGCGACGCCGACTTGCTATCGCCAACGCGTGTACTAGAGTTGTTCGTCACATCCCCCTTTTCGTTCCATCCCGTCCCTGGCAGGTTCGTCGAACTCGGTTCGGTGGATCAGCGGTTCTGTACGGCCTCCGGCTTGCGGAGCCTGCCGACGCCCCCGACGCATTTCCGATCGCTTTCGGAGCCGACTCATCACCGATGAGTAAAAGGAGTTTCCCATGTCGGCATGGTCACGCTTACGCGGACATTTCGTTCGTCGCACTCAAGGGATGTCGCAGCGAGTCGCTCTTCGTTTGGATGAACTGGAAGACCGAACGGTGCCCACGCTCGTCGGTCAACAACTCTTTCCCGCCGACAACCCATGGAATCAAAAAATCGCCTCCGCTCCCGTCGCGGCGAACTCGGCGGCCATCATGAGCAACATCGTGTCCAAGGCAGGCGACGGCCGGCTTCATCCCGATTTCGGCCAAGACTCGAACACCTCCGGCGCCCTGTACGGCATCCCTTACAACATCGTGCACGGCAACAGCACGCCGAAAGTCGCCGTCGTTTTGGACGCTTATCCGGACGAGAGCGATCCCCTGACCGTGCCCATCCCGCTCAACGTCGTTCTCGAAGGGGACAATCAGAACGGCCCGAGAGTCGGCGTCAACAACCGCGGCGATTCGCACCTCATCATCTACGATGTCGACAACAATATCGCCTACGAGTTGTACCGTGCCTCCAGGCCATCGGAAAACGCCGACGGCAAATGGCACGCCGACCAGGAAACCGTCTGGAACATGAACACCAACGCCTACCGCACGCTCGGCTGGACTTCCGCCGACGCCGCCGGCCTGCCGATCCTCGCGGGGCTGGCGCGGCCCGATGAAGGTTTGCCGACATCGCAGGGCGGCCAGGGAGCGATCAATCACGCGATCCGCTTCACGTTGCAAAACAACATCATTCTCGACCAGTACATTTACCCCGCATCGCATGCCGCCAATCCGGGCAACGCCAATGCCGCCATCCAGCCTCCGATGGGAGCTCGCTTTCGCTTGAAGGCGGGCGTCGATCTGTCGCAGTTCAATCCCCAGGCACGCATCATCGCCCAGGCCATGAAGGATTACGGCATGATTGTGGCCGACAACGGCAGCAACTTCTTCTTCTCGGGCGCCAGTTCCGCGGTCGACGCGAGCAACCAGCAAACGTTGACCTGGAACGACAACGACATTCAAGACACGACCCATGGCCTCAAAAGCCTGCACTTCAGCGATTTCGAAGTCGTCGACCTGACGCCGGTCGTCGCGGACCTCAGCGTTCACAGCGGGGCCGCGGGCACGTCCGTCACCGTGATCGGCCAAAACTTCAGCGGCGCGAGCGGCCATCTGCAGGTGACCTTCGGCAACGTGCCGGCGACGTCAGTCACCATTGTCGACGACACACACGTCATCGCGATCGCTCCGGCCGGTAGCGGCGTCGTCGATGTCCGCGTGCAATCG
>JBAXFO010000856.1:0-2494 GCA_037139885.1 Planctomycetota bacterium | reverse complement strand
ATTGAACGATCTCCGCCGAGAAGGGCGCGTCGTGCAAATTCTCGGGGAGGATCTATCGACATCGCCGAAATCGATTCAAACCGCGCTCGTGCAAAGCATGCAATCGTTCGCGGCGACGGTTCGGCAGATTTCCTATCGCAGTTCGTTGCTCGAGCCGACCGAATCACGCAACAACATTGAGCGGCTCCTCAAGGCGGCGATCGACGAGGAGCAAAAGCGGAGGAAGGCGCTCGGCCTGGAAGCGGCCCGGGCAACCGCCGAGAAATCGCCCGGGCTGGCTCCGCAACAGGATCGGTTTGCCGGCATCGATTCGGGCATGCCGCTCTTCTGGACCGACGTTGGCGATGCGGCGGCCCCCACGCCGACTCTGCGCCGCAGTTCCGAGCCCGCTCCGCATGTTCTCGCATTCGCCCTCGCCATGGCCTTGCTCCTCCTGTCGTTCTGGAACGCCGCGATCAAGGCCTGGGTGCAATTCTGGCCCGAGCAACTGGCGATTGTCGCCGTGCTGGGATTACTTCTGGGCGGGTTCAGCTTCGTCGGCGTCGGTCTTTTGTTGATCGCCGCCGCCGGGCGTTTGTTCAACCTCACCGACCGCGCGCGCCGCCTGCTCCGCCGCACCCGAGCTTAGCGGACGCAGCCCATTTCCCGCTTGCAACGCACCGCCTCGCTCCGCAAGATTGGAGAGTCGACGACGCCTCCGCTCTCGAAAGGAACAACTCATGCGTTTCTGGTTCGCCCTGCTCGTTCTCGCGTTTCCCTCTTCGCTGGTTCTGGCTCAAGACGCCAAGCCGCGCGCCATGCAGATCGACGATCTCTTCCGCTTCAAACGCCTCGCCGACCCGCAGATCAGCCCCGATGGGCAATGGGTCGTTTACGTTCAAGGAGACGTCAACCTCGAAAAGAACAAGACATCGCGAACGCTTTGGTTGGCCGCTGCCGACGGCAAAACCCCGCCGCGCCAACTGACGAATACCGAGAAGAGCGACGGCCATCCGCGTTGGTCCCCCGACGGCAAATCGATCCTCTTCGAATCGAACCGTTCCGGTTCCAGTCAACTCTGGATCATCGATCTCGCGGGCGGCGAAGCTCGGCAACTCACCACGATCGCCACGGGAGCGGCGACCGGCATCTGGTCGCGCGACGGCAAACAGGTCGCGTTCGTCTCCGCCGTCTGGCCCGAGTTTTCCGAAAAGTCGTTCGCCGAGAGCGACAAGCTCAACAAGAAACGCATGGACGAACGCGAAGCAAGCCCGGTGAAAGCTCGCGTCGCCAGCAAATTGTTCTTCCGTCACTGGGATGAATACGTCGAAGACAAACGCCAGCACCTCTTCGTCGCCTCCTTCGCCGACGGCAAACTCGGCGAGCCGCGCGACGTCACGCCGGGCGACCGAGATGCGTACCCGACATCGACGACCTTCTCTGTCGGCGACGACTTCACCTTTTCGCCCGATGGGAAATATCTGTATTTTACGGCGGTGCCCGAGAAGGATGAAGCGTGGAACACGAACTACGATATTTGCCGGGTTCCCGTGAGCGGCGGCACGACGAAGTGGGAGACGATCACGAAAGACAATGACGCCGCCGACAGCGGTCCGCAATTTTCCGCAGATGGGAAGTTCCTTTTCTATCGAGCCCAAAAGAAGAAAGGATATGAAGCGGATCAATGGCAGCTCATGGCGATGCCCGTTGATGGTTCAAAGGCTGCCGAGTCGGTTACAGGCAAACTGGATAGGTCGGTTGATGCTTTCGTCGCTGTGCCAGGTGGCCTGATCTATCAGGCCGACGACAATGGCGCCGTCGCCCAATTCCTTTGGGGCAGAGAGGGACAAGGAAAGATTCCCATGAAGCACTCCGTGACGAGTTTGACAGCTTCAAGCGATGGAAAGAGGTGGGCATTTCTTCGCTCAGCCCTCAATGCGCCACCCGAGGTTTATGTGTTCGACCTCGACAAGAATGACCAGGGAACAAATATCAGCCACGCGAATGACGCATTGCTGAAGGAACTTGATTTGCCGCGTCCCGAGTCGGTCACCGTCAAAGGCGCCGGCGGCACGCCGATGCAGATGTGGATTCTGAAGCCGCCGGGCTTCGATCCCAAGAAGAAATGGCCGCTCGTCTATCTCGTTCACGGCGGTCCGCAGGGCGCGTGGGAAGATGGCTGGAGTTACCGCTGGAACGCCGAAGCTTGGGCGGCGCAAGGTTATGTCGTCGCCCTGCCGAATCCACGTGGCTCCACCGGGTTCGGCCAAAAATACGTCGACGAAATCTCCGGCGATTGGGGCGGCAAGTGCTACGAAGACCTCATGACTGGCCTCGCGTATCTCGAAGAGCAACCTTACATCGACAAAGACCGCATGGCCTCCGCGGGAGCGTCGTTCGGCGGTTACATGATGAACTGGTTCGCCGTGAACACTGGCAAATTCAAAACGCTCATCACGCATTGTGGCGTGTGGAATTTCGACAGCATGTATGCCCTTACGGAAGAACTCTGGTT
>JBAXFO010000855.1:0-2497 GCA_037139885.1 Planctomycetota bacterium | reverse complement strand
GTCCTGGATGCCGCCAAGTCATCGTCGGCCGCCGCCGCGCCCGTCGCCGTTTCTTCGATCCGTCGAGTGATTGCGCAGCGAATGTTGGCGAGCCATCTTGCAACGGCGCCCGTGACGTTGACCACAACGATCGATGCGACCAATCTGGTCAACCTGCGAGATCAATTTAAGTCGGCGCCGGTCAGTACCGTTCCCAGCTATACCGATTTGCTGATAAAGCTGACAGCGCTCGCCCTTCTCAAGCATCCCCTGTTGAACTCTCGATGGGAGAACGAGCAAATCGTGACGCCCACAAGCGTCCATATCGGCATCGCTGTCGACACCGATGCGGGGTTATTGGTCCCGGTCGTTCGTGACGTCGCTGCGCTCGACATTCCGTCGTTGTCTCGCGTTTCTCGCGATTTGATCGATCGTGCCCGTCAGCGGCAACTCACATCGGATGAGTTGCGCGGCGGCACGTTCACGATCACGTCGCTCGGTTCGTTTGGCATCGATGCATTTACGCCAATCATCAACAGTCCGGAATGTGCGATACTAGGGGTCGGTCGCATCCAGAAGCGGCCCGCGGTCGTCGACGATCGGGTCGTCGTGCGCGATCAACTCACCTTGAGCTTGACCTTCGACCACCGCATCGTCGATGGCGCCCCTGCCGCGAAATTCTTGCAAACGTTAACATCGTTGATCGAGAATCCCGTGCCCGCGTTGTTGTCATAAAGAGGAAGGGAAGCAACCATGAAGTGCGACTTGACAGACAAGGTCAGTCTCGTGACGGGAGCGGCGCGCGGCATCGGCCAGGCGATCGCGGATCGTCTGGCGGCGAACGGAAGTCGGGTCGTCTACACGGATCTGGATCTCGCCGCAACCGCCGCCGCCGCCGCCCGCTCGCCGGGAGCGAGGGCGCTGCGGCTGGACGTGACTCGCGCCGAGGAGATTGAAGCCGTGATCGGTCAGGTCGTCGCGGAGTTCGGCCGGCTCGATATTTTAATCAACAACGCAGGCGTCAATACGCTCGCTCATCGGGTGCCGATCGACCAATTTCCTCGTTCGGAATGGGACCGACTTTTGGCGGTCGATCTCACCGGCGTGTTCGAGATGAGCCGCGAGGCAGCTCGAGTCATGCGGACGCAAGGGGCTGGGAGGATCGTCAATATTGCGTCGATCGTCGGTCTGGTGCCGTTGCGCTTGCAATGCGCCTTTGTCGCAGCCAAAGCCGGGGTCGTCAATCTCACGCGAGCCATGGCCCTGGAACTCGGTCCGCACGGCATTCTCGTGAATGGGATCGCTCCCGGTTCGACGCTGACGGACGGAACGAAGCAACTGTTTTACTCCGAGGACGGCAAGTTTCGTGAACAGGTTCAGAGGATGCTCGATCACGTTCCCCTTGGCCGTCCGGGCACCACGGACGAAATCGCCGTCGCCGCCCTCTTCTTGGCGGACCCGGAGAACAGCTACATGAATGGCCATATTCTCACGGTCGATGGCGGCTGGACCGCGGGATACGCGAGAGATTTTTGAGGGATGAAGGCTCGCCGACACGGATCGGACTGTCGTCAGAATGCACGTTAATCCCGCGTTAACGATATGTAGGAGAATATTGCTCCGGTGCGCGATGAATTTTTGAAGAATTTGACGAATGCTTCGGTATACTTCATTCGCGGAAGTGCGAAACTGGGAGGCGAAAACATTCCACGTCGAATTCGCTAGATGTCCGGCCATCCGTATCGTGTCGACCTTTTGAAGGCTTGATTCACTTGCCTTCCGGAGGGGCCAGTGAAGCAGATTATATGCTAATATCCTCCGAACTGGAATATACGCAATGCATCGACGTTGTTTTGGCATTCTGTTTTTCCTTCTGATTCTTGGTTGCCAGCAGGCGGTTCAAACGCCTCCATCCACCGGCATTGAAGGTACGGTCACATTGGATGGAACACCGGTGCCAGATGGCACGATCTACTTCGCCACGCCTGGTGCTGTCCCTGAAAGCTTGGCGATTCGGGATGGAAAATTTTCAGGAACCGTATCCGTGGGGAAAAAGCGCGTTGAGATCGCCGCCTGGCGACCTTATAAAGCCGAGAAGCTACCGCCAAACGTTGCCCCGTTGCCGAGTAATACGATGGAGAATTACCTCCCGCTGCGGTATCATGCAAGCAGCACGTTGAACGTGACCGTGCAGGAAACCGGCAATGAAAAGTTGAAATTCGAACTGACCTCCAGCCCATGATGCATCTTCGGGAGTTATCAATGCAATCCTCTACCATTCAAAAATTTCGAGGCCGTTCGGGCTTTACCCTCGTGGAGCTCTTGGTGGTCATCGCGATCATTGGCGTGCTCATCAGTATGCTCCTGCCGGCGGTTCAAAAGGTGCGGGAGGCCGCGAACCGCTCTCAATGTCAGAATAATCTCAAGCAGATTGGCATTGCTCTCCTCAACCATCATGACGCGGAAAAGAAATTTCCTTGGGGGGAGTATCATCGCCCGGGGGCAAGCGGCCATGGCC
>JBAXFO010000854.1:0-2500 GCA_037139885.1 Planctomycetota bacterium | reverse complement strand
AGACGGCGCTCTTTCTGGGCGGCATGGTTCTGCTGCCGAGCCTGCTCGTGTGCCTACCTCGAAAGGAAAATCAGGGAACGCCGAGAAGATAAGCAGCTTTCATGCCAAGAGCGAAGCGGGGAAAGATCGTCCCTAACATATTGAATTTGAATAACTTAAATTGACTGCGTAGAAACGATGAAGACGGAAACCGTTCGGAGAAGGAAAACTTTTCGCGTTAACTCAGAAACTTCTTCCGGGGCCGCAGGAATGGCCCCGAAAAACATTGCCTAAATGTGCTGAATTTTATTGTCGTCTTATGACGCCCGTGTTACTCTTCCGACAAGCCAACCTTCTCCCGGTAGTCGTTGCCGGTTCTGCCTAGACGGAATTACCACCGCTCCACGCCCATTTGAAGAGCGCATTCCATGAGCCCAGCATCCAAATCAAATTCGCCCAACGCCTCGCCAACGGGAAGTGAATCGGATCGACCGACGGTGTTCGTCGCCGACGATGATCCCGACGTTCGCGATTACCTTCGCGACCTGCTCCGTTCGGTCAATCTCCCCGTGCGCGATTTCGATTCCGGCCAGACGCTTCTCGAACACTACTCTCCCTCCTGGACCGGTTGCATTGTCACCGATCTCCGCATGCCGGCGCTCAGCGGATTGGAACTGCAAGCCCGCCTCAAACTTCGCGGCTCAACGCTGCCCATCATTTTCCTGACGGGTTATGCCGAGGTCGATGTCGCCGTGCGCGCCCTCAAAATGGGCGCCGCCGATTTCCTCCAGAAGCCGATTCGCGGCCAAGAAATGCTCGACAGCGTTCAGCTCGCTCTCGAACTGGAATCACGCAAGCGCGTGCAGCGTCGAGAACACCAGCAGACGACCCATCGCCTCGCCAATCTCAATGAAGGCGAACGCGCCGTCCTCGATTTGCTCGTCGAAGGCTACCCCTACAAATTCATCGCATCGAAATTGAATTTGAGCTACAAGACCGTCGAAGCCCGCCGGGCCCGAATCATGAAAAAGCTCGGCACTGAGACGCAAAGTGAACTCTACAAGATCATGATCAGCTACGCGCTCGCAAGCGACAGCGATTCCGCTCGCCCCGCCGAACTGAGCGAACAACTCGCCATGGCCCAACGCTCGAATTAGCCGTGTCGTGCTATTACGTAGGGTGGGTTGAGCCGGAGGCGAAGCCCACCAAAAGGAATTGACGCAGGATCCCACTGCAAAAATTCGCCATGAGATCCCGCGCCAACGCCTTTTGATGGGCTTATTCCGCCGGCATCAAGTCTTCCGCCAATTCCAGCCAGTTCACTTCCGCGATCGCGCGAAACAACAGATCCCGATAGACGCCCTTCGTATCGGCCGGGATGCCCTGGACGATGTCTTCGCGCATTTGCCGGGCCAGCTTCAAGGCCGCTTCCTCGGTCTGCTCGCGTTTGTTCTTGGCGCGCGGATTCATGGCCGCCTTCTGCCGGGCCCGTTCCGCTTGGTCCTGCCAGTAGTCCGAAACCTTCTTATCGTGATGCAGCCAGTCCGACATCAATTTCGTCGGCGGGCTCGGTTCGCCGGGCGCGGAATGCGGAAACCGGCCTTGCCCCATCGCCACGGCTTCGCCGCCGGGGAGGTCGCCGCCGTTGGGAGAATCGAAGAGCGACCCGGCCCGGTTCGGCACTTTCGACGAACCGATCGAACCGATGTTGCTCGGATTGTTGAAGTACCGCGCCACGGCCTGGCGAAACTTCTGGTCCTGCGAGCAGATCCACATGACCAGAAAGAAAGCCATCATTGCCGTCACGAAATCCGCGTACGCCACTTTCCACGCACCGCCGCCCTTGCCTGCCATATCGCGTCTCCCGTTATTTCTCGTTCAACAATTCCACGAGTTCCGCCTGGCTGGGCCGCACGCCCGTGCCCACGCTCCGGCAGGCCCGCGACACCACATCGTTCGCCCGCGCCCCTTCGCTGATCGACACCACCGCCCCGGCAATCACGCGGAAGAACGTCGCCTCTTCCTCGCCCAAATGCTCCAGCCGACCCGCGAGCGGACCGAAAAATCCGTACGACAACAAAATCCCCAGAAACGTCCCGACGAGAGCGGCGCCGACCTTGTGGCCGATCTCTTCGACCGGCCCGCCGATGGCGCCCATCGTCACCACGATGCCGAGCACCGCCGCCACAATCCCGAAGCCCGGCAACGCATCCGCCGTCTTGCTCAGGGCGCCGACCGCCGCATGATGCTCGCGTTCGATCACCTTGATGTCTTCTTCCAGCAGGGCATGCAGGTTCGGCGTGCCGCTGTCCAAAATCAAATTGAGCGCCCCGACAATGAAATCGAGCACGTGATGATTGTTGAGAATCCGCGGCGACGCCTGGAAGATCGCGCTTTCCTTCGGATTGCTCAAATGCGACTCCATGGCTAGCAAACCATCCCGGCGAATCAGCCGGCCGACGCTGTTGAGCAAGCGAAACAGTTCGAGATACATCGCCTTGTTGAACGCCGACCCCTTCAC
>JBAXFO010000853.1:0-2503 GCA_037139885.1 Planctomycetota bacterium | reverse complement strand
GCGCTGTAACTCGAAGCGTTCAGCAGCCGGCCGCGAATGCTGGCGTCGGACGTGACGCCATCGCTCGACGTGCCGAGGGAGCCGTTGCCGACATCGTTGGCGAGACCCGCGTCGAGGTCGCCCGCAAACGCGGCAAGGGCGAAATTGTAACCCGTCCCCGTGGATCCGGCCCCCAAGACGGTCGGCGCCAGTTGGTCGGCGCGGGGATTGCTGCCGCCGAGCGAACCGACCGTCGAGCCGGCGGCCCGATAGCCGGCGCCGGGAATGACGTTGATGAAGAACGACGCGGCCGGCAGATTCGCGAAGCGGTAATGGCCGGCGGCATTGGTCGTCGTGGTGAAAAGATAAGGGACGCCGGTATTGCTGACGCCGCTCAGTTGCACGCTGACGCCTGCCAGACCGGTTCCCGCCGAAAGAACATCGCCTTCGAGCGAAGCGGTGCCGGTCGTTTGACTGCCGGTGGCTCCATCGACGACGACGCGGCCCGAGCCCGCGGCCGGAATCGACGACCCGAAGACTTCGGAGGTTTGTCCGATGGTGGTGTTGAGATATTGGCGAAGGGACAACGTCGAGGTGTTGGGGATCAAGCCGGGCAGGCCGAAGCGGAGGTTGGATTCGGTTTCGCCTTGCGAGAGAACGATCGTCTGCACTTGATTCGCTGCCGCGGAGCCGCCCAAATTGCCCGCTCCGGAGTTCGCGGTCAAGAAACTGGTCGTGCTGGCCGCGACTTGATAAATGCCCGGTTCGAGCTTCACGAATTGAAACGAACCATCGCTACGGGTGGTCGTCGAATTGTTGACGACGGTGCCCAGATTGGTCGATCCCGTGAGCACGACGCTGGCTCCCGGCATCGCGAAGTCGCCGATGAGGCCGCTGGGCACGCCCGTGGAACCGTCGTTGGAAATGTTGCCGTTGCTATCGAAGAAGACGGTTCCGGAGATGACGCCGGTCGCGGAGGGAGTCGTTCGGTCTTCCAATTGGTCGAACCCAAGCCGCGTGCGGCGGCCCGAACGAGCAACGGGGGACTGCAACGCGCGAAGCGAGCGTTTAAACCAAGCCATTGGATCGCCGTAATAAGATGGAGATGGTTCCGGAACGGAGGATCCCATGGGTTGATCCTCGACGTCTCGCCCCATTATACCGGAGCGGAATCGCGCGATTCTACGGGAAATGAAGAAAATGTGCCGGCACGATCGGCGTACGCGGAAAATTCGCGCGGCACCTTCAAAATGAATGCACGCTTTGGCGAAGCGTCGCGCAACCCCATTATTTTGGATTGGAAACCAGATTTCCTGGGACACTTGTTCCGGGCGTGAGCGGTTCGATCCGCACATCGTCGAAGTAAACCGACCCCAGGCCGGTCAACGCCAACGTCACCGAGATCTGTCCGCTCTCGGGAACCTTTCGGTAGAGCGTGTACTTCTTCCACCCCGTCGCGTCCGAGAGCCGGACGGCCAAGGGTTCGCCTGCCGCACTATCGTAAAACAGAGCCCCATCGGACGAGGCCGTGATCGCCACCGGAATGCGCACCCAGGCGCTGATGCGCACGAGCGACCCCGGAGCCAGTTTGACCGGCGGACTGGTGAGCGCCAAGAGCGAGCGTTCGAGAACCAACGGCGCCGCCTGGCGATTCTTGGGGCGGATCTGCAAGAGCGCACATTGCTTGCCTTCTTTGGGCTGCTCGATGGCCGACGGCACGCCCCCCGCTTTCACTTCCAATGGCCCCTGCACTTCCGTGGTGCGGATGAGAATCATTTCGACTTCGTCGAGCGTCGGTTCTTCGATGCGCCAGGCGTCTTGCGGGTTGCCGGGAACCGCCTCAAAGTCGCCGCCGACGAGCGCGTTCTGCCCGGCCGACGAACTCTTGATGAGATGCATGAACTCCCAGTGCTTGGGCAGCGTGTAAAACGACAACGCATACGGGCTGGCGACGGGCGTATCGAGATCTTTGACCGCACGCTCCCATTGGCCTCGCATCAAGATGCGCAGCGGCCGTTGCGAGCGTTGCGATTCGCGATAAGCTTCGGAGAAGAGCCGATTTTCCCAAAGCTTTTGGGCGGATTCCAAACGGGTCCGCGCGTCGCTCACCAGGTGAGCGCCGTCGTGGAGAATCTGCCCCGCCTGTTCGAGTTCCTCTTCGACTTTCAACACCTTCTCCACGCTGTAGGCGGCTTGATCGTAAGTCCACTGGGCGGCTTGCTGCCGGCGCGATCGGGCCGCTTCCTGAAAGCGAACCACAAGGTTCGCATCGGACGTGAAGACAACCGAAGACGTCAAACCGAATTCCGGAATGATGACTTTGGTGCCGCCGACGACGCGTTCGACGCGGAGCCCACGCACCTCGCCCGGCAACACTTCCCACGCCTGCATGCTGCCGGGAATTTGCGGGATCACCATCGACAATTTGCTCACCGACGCCTGCCCCGGGACATACTGCGCCCCCTTCCCTTGCCACATCGGCAGCACGAGAACGCCCTTACTCGTTCGCATCACAGCAGCCTTC
>JBAXFO010000852.1:0-2516 GCA_037139885.1 Planctomycetota bacterium | reverse complement strand
CTCGAGAGCTTCTTCTGGCCCGCGGCATCGGCGACGGTCGCCGTGGCTCCCAGGGCGGCGATCAAAGCTTTGACCTTGCTGCCCGCGAGCGTCGCTTGGGCCGTGGTCTTGGCGGCTTCGACTTCTTCTTCGGTGCGAAGCTTCGTGGGCAGCATGCCGACATCGAGCAATTTGATGTCGTCCTTCGCTTTGACAAAGGCGGCTTGCAGGCTCGTCAGCGAAGCGCCCAGCCCGGTTTTGATGGCGTTGTCGAGCAACGACTTCGCCTTCTTCCATGCTTTATCGGTGAACGGCGACGCAGAACCCCCTAGATTCGTATATAGAGACACCGGCATCATTTGCAGAACCCTCCACAAGCCTCCTCAAGAATCGCAAACCGCACCGCTGAGGCAAACGCCGGCGCGGATGTTCCATGGCGTATCGTATCAAGTGGCGCTGACGAAGTATTGAAGCGGCGAGACGGCTGGGCGACTGCTTCATGCTCATCGTTTCAGCGGTCATCGAGTGGATGTGGCAGATACGGATCGCGCAGGGTGAGATCGTCGAGGCTTCCAAGCGCAGCCGCATGGAGTAACGTTGCCGCGCAAGCGATTCGCACCTCGAAAACCCATCGCGATCATGGGCGAATCAACCGCCGCCGCCCGTCATTTCGCGCTGGGTCACGTTGGCCGCCGAGCGGAGAAACTCGCGGTTGAGCTGGGCGATAAAGCCGACGCTGATTTCCTTGGGGCACGCCGCTTCGCATTCGTATTGATTCGTGCAGTGTCCAAAACCTTCCTGATCGTGCTGGGCGACCATGGCTCGCGCCCGGGTGGTTCGTTCGGGCGCGCCCTGCGGCAGATTCGCGAGATGGCCCACCTTGGCGGCCACGAAGAGCATCGCCGAAGCGTTTTTGCACGCCGCCACGCACGCCCCGCAGCCGATGCACGCGGCCGCATCCATCGCGGTTTCTTGGCTGACCTTCGAGATCGGGATCGCGTTGCCGTCGGGGGCGCCGCCCGTGTTGACGCTGACGAATCCGCCCGACTGAATGATGCGGTCGAACGACGAGCGATCGGTGATCAAATCGCGGATGACCGGAAACGCCCGAGCTCGCCAGGGCTCGATCGTGATCGTGTCGCCGTCGCGAAAGTGCCGCATGTGGAGCTGGCACGCGGTATTGCCGCGCTCCGGTCCATGCTGCATGCCGTTGATGACGAGCGAGCACGTCCCGCAAATGCCCTCGCGGCAATCGTGATCGAATGCGATCGGATCTTGATTTTCTTTGATGAGCCCTTCGTTGACGACGTCGAGCATTTCAAGAAACGACATGTCGGCGTCGACGTGCGGGGCTTGGTAAGTTTCCATGCGCCCCCCAGAGGAGCGATTGGCCTGGCGCCAGACTTTGAGTGTGAGTTTCATTGGTATGTCCACAAGTTCGATCAAGGTTTATGGCGGAGAGCCGACATCGCTCAATGGAGCGTCTCGCCCTGCGACTCGCGGTGTTGCGCGACCAATTCGCGAACGGCCGCCGCAAAGTGCGGAAAGGTTTCGGAGCTCCATACGCTCGGCAGCGCTGACCGCGGCAATTTTTCCTACTTATAACTTCGCACGCTCGGATGCACGAACTCCCACTCGAGCGGTTCGACGTTGCGGATCGGGTCTTTGTCGTCGCCTGCGTATTCCCAGGCGGCGACGTGGCTGAAATTCTCGTCGTCGCGTTTCGCTTCGCCGGCGTCTTGGTATTCTTCGCGGAAATGGCCGCCGCACGATTCTTCGCGTGTCAGGGCGTCGCGGGCCAGGAGTTCGCCGAATTCGAGGAAGTCGGCGACGCGGCCGGCGCGTTCGAGAGCGACGTTTAAGTTGGCGTCGGTCCCGGGGACGTTAACGCTCTCCCAGAATTCGGCCCGCAGTTCGCGGATGCGGGCGATCGCTCGTTCCAGGCTTTGCCGGGTGCGGGCCATGCCGACGTTGTCCCACATCACCTTGCCCAATTCGCGATGGATCTCGACCGCGGTTTTCTTGCCGTGGATCGAGAGCAGTTTCTTGGTCCGCTCGGCGACTTGGGCTTCGACTTGTTTGAACGCGTCGTGGTCGGTGGAGATCTTCTCTTGTTTCGACGACGCGAAGAAATTGCCGAGCGTATAGGGAATGACGAAATAGCCGTCGGCCAGGCCTTGCATGAGGGCCGAGGCGCCGAGGCGATTGGCGCCGTGGTCGGAGAAGTTGGCTTCGCCGAGCACGAACAGGCCGGGGATGTTCGACATCAGATTGTAATCGACCCACAATCCGCCCATGGTGTAATGCAGGGCCGGGTAGATGCGCATCGGCTGCTGATAGGCGTTTTCCCCGGTGATGGTTTGATACATGTCGAAGAGGTTGCCGTACTTCTCGGCGATTTTCGGCTGGCTGAGACGTTTGATGGCGTCGGCGAAATCGAGATAGACGCCGCGGCCGCCGGGACCGATGCCGCGTCCCTGATCGCAAGCTTCCTTCGCCGCCCGCGATGCGATGTCGCGCGGGGCCAGGTTGCCGAA
>JBAXFO010000851.1:0-2519 GCA_037139885.1 Planctomycetota bacterium | reverse complement strand
GTTCCCTGTCGCTCCGCATCGGCGACAACGATGTCGAAGTGAAAATCCCCGTGGGCATCCAAGAGGGCAAAGTCCTCCGCGTCAAAGGCCAAGGCCCCGGCGGCAGCGACTTGCATCTCAAAATCCGCATCGCCGTCCCTGCGCATTTTCGCCGCGAAGGAAACGATGTTTTCCTCGAAGTCCCCCTCACCATCGCCGAAGCCGCCCTGGGGAGCAAGGTCGACGTCCCCACTCTCGACGGGTCAAAATTAACCGTCAAAATTCCCCCCGGCACGTCGAGCGGCTCGAAACGCCTCCGCCTCCGCAGCCGAGGCATCGACGGCGGCGATCAATACATCGACATTAAAGTGGTCGTGCCATCCCCTCTCGACGACAAAAGCCGTGAATTGATCGAAGAATTCACCAGACGCAACCCGCAAACGCCACGCAGCGGCGCGCCCTGGGAATGATCGCAAAGCGTTGACGAATTTTTACCGAGGCTGACATGATCTCGAAGACGGTGGCCATCGTCGTTTGTTCCCTTTTGGGCGTCACTCTTTTCGCCGTCTTCGCGTTGGGTCTGATGCGGGGACTCCAGGCGCATCGTGCAGCAGTCGCCGAGGAATTGACCGAGGCGGCCCAATCCATTATCAATCTGAGTCAAAATTATTCGATCACTCCTCTGCCAGTCGACGAATTCAAGGAGATCAAGCCGCTTCCGATCGAGAAGCTGACTTTGCCGGTGAATGTCCTTAAAACGCTCAAAGCGGAAGGCTTCGACACCATTGGCGAATTAATGACGATGACGGCGGAAGAACTTTCGCAGATTCCCAACATCGATCGGGCATCGGCTGACGCGATCGCGACGGAGATCCAACGTTTTATAAGACAACACATCGAACGTGATGGCGCGAAGGATGCGCCCAAGGCTCCTGGGATCGATTTCGTACCGTAAACTTCGCTGCAACCGGTGACGAGTCGATTTACCAAATCATTCAAACAGCTTGCTGACCGACTCGTTGAAGTGAATGCGTTTGATCGCGTCGGCGAGGATGGGAGCCACGCTCAACACTTTGAAGAGCGGGATTTGCTTTTCGGGAGTGAGCGGGATGCTGTCCGTGATCACGACTTGTTTGATCGGCGAGTTCTTCAAGTTTGGCACGGCGGGGCCGCAGAGAACGCCGTGCGTGGCGCAGGCGTAGATCTCGCGGGCGCCGTTGAGCTTGGCGATGTTGGCGGCGCCGACAATGCTGCCGGCCGTCGAAATCATGTCGTCGAAAATCACCGCGACTTTGTCTTTGAGCGAGCTGCCGATGATGTTGGCTTGCTGCGTTTCCGTCGCGCTGGTGCGGCGCTTGTCGACGATGGCGACCGCTCCGCCAAGCCGCTTCTGATACCGCAACGAACGTTTAATGCTGCCTTCATCCGCCGCCAAAACGACGAAATCGTCTTTGGGGATGTTGAGGCTTCGCACGAACTCGACAAGCACCGGGCGGGCTTCGAGATGATCGACGGGGATATCGAAAAATCCCTGGATCTGGGCGGCGTGCAAGTCGAGAGCAAGGACGCGGTGGGCCCCCGCGATCGTGATCAAATTGGCGACGAGTTTGGCCGTGATCGGCACCCGGCCGACGTCTTTGCGATCCTGGCGGGCGTAGCCGTAATAAGGCAGCACGACGGTCACGCGATACGGGCTGGCCCGCTTGAGGCTATCGAGCATGATGAGCAGTTCCATCAAGTTTTCATTGACGGGCTGCGAGGTGGGCTGCACGACGAAAACATCGCGGCCGCGAACGTCTTCATCGATGCGGGCGAGAAATTCGCCGTCGGGGAAATTCATCAACGTGCATTTCCCGAGCGGATCGCCGAGGCATTGGGCGATGCGTTCGGCGAGTTGGATGTTCGCCCGGCCGCTGAAGACTTTCAGAGGATGTGACGTGGTGTTCATGAAAGCTTGTCGCCGGGAGAAAGAGCTTCGGGGTGGCTTTCTTAAGACGCGGCGAAGAAGAGTCAAGGGACGCGTTCCGCTCACGCCATTTATCCCGGGCGCCAGCGAGAAACTCGATGGCGACCGGGCTCACGATGAATTTGCTCCCCGACAGGCGTTGCCGATCAGCAGCCCATTTTCCGCACCAGCGCCTTTCTCGAAGTCGTGGAGCAGTTATTCCCCATCGACTTCGAGTCCCGTACGAATCCCGCGATCGGTTCGCACATTTTGGAAGGGCGCCATGCTGGACATCAGCATCTTGCGACAAAGATCGACTCGACTCATTCCGGAAACAGCGGCGTGCTCAAATAGCGTTCGCCGAGATCGGGCAGAACGACGACGATGAGCTTGCCGGCGTTCTCCGGCCGCTTGGCGACCTGCACGGCGGCATGGGCCGCGGCGCCGCAACTGATGCCGCACAGTAAACCTTCCTCGCGCGCCAGACGTCGGGCCATGGCGAACGACTCGTCGCCGGTCACCTGCACGATTTCATCGACGATATCCATGTTCAAAATGCCCGGGATAACCCCGGCCCCGATGCCTTGAATCGGAT
>JBAXFO010000850.1:0-2520 GCA_037139885.1 Planctomycetota bacterium | reverse complement strand
GGCATTGCGAGCGCCGGATCGCGAGATGGTGTCGGAGCCGGTTTCGCCTGGGAGCATTCAGGTGACGCGAGCCGGTCAGCCGATCGTGCTTGGGGTCGACGGCCAAACGATCGGCGGTTATCCGAAAATCGCGCAAGTGATCGACGCCGACCTCGATCTGCTGGGGCGCATGCGCGCGGGAGATTGCGTGCGGCTGGTCTGGGTCGATTTCGCCGCCGCGGAACGATTGTGGCGCCAACGAGCCGACACGCTGGCCGAGTGGCGGGCGCGGATCGAAATTTCGTTGGCTGGGCCGTGAGGGATTGATACACTCAAACGCGGAGCGCCTGCCGTCCCCCTCCCTTCCCAGGAAATTTTCATGCCTCGCGTTCTCATTGCCCCGGCTACTTTGGCCGGCATCGACTCGCCCTTTGTCGCCGCGCTCAAAAACGCCGGCTTCGAACTCGTTTACCCGGCCGTCGCCGCTCAGCTCAACGAGCAGCAGCTGAACGAACATCTCGTCGGCGTCGTGGCGACGCTGGCGGGATCGGAGCCTTATACGCGGCGCGTGATCGCCGGGCATCCGCAGCTCCGGGCCATCGCTCGCGTCGGCGTTGGCTGGGACGCGGTCGATTGCGAGGCGGCCACCGCTCACGGCGTCGCCGTCACCATTACGCCCAATACGAATCACGACGCCGTCGCCGAACATACTTTCTCCTTGATCCTCGGCCTGGCCAAAGACCTGGTCAATCAGCATCAGGGAACCGTCGCCGGCAAATGGCCGCGGAAATCGACGCTGCCGCTGCGGGGGCGAACGCTCGGCGTCGCCGGCCTCGGGCGCATCGGCAAAGCCGTGGCTTTGCGCGGCGAATGCTTCGGCATGAAGCTGTTGGCTTACGATCCTTATCCCGATCAGGCGTTCGTGCAAGCGCACAACGTTCGCCTGGCGAGCTGGGATGAGCTCGTGCGCGAATCCGATTACCTGACTCTGCACATGCCCGCCAGCAAAGAATCGCGGCATCTCGTGAACGCCCAAACCCTCGCGGCGATGAAACCGACGAGTTTTGTCATCAACACGGCTCGGGGCGCCCTCATCAACGAACCCGACCTCGTCGCGGCCCTCAAGAAAGGGACGATCGCCGGAGCGGGCATCGATGTGTTCGACGTCGAACCCCCGGGCGATCACGAATTGTTCCATCTGCCCAACGTCATCGTCACGCCGCACGGCGCGGGCGTCGACCTGCAATCGCGCGACGACATGGCCCTCTCGGCCGCCCAGGCCATCATCGCGCTGGCGCGCGGCGACTGGCCCGGCGAGAAAGTCGTCAATCCCAAAGTCCAGGCGGCCTACCGGTGGTGATCTTTCCTCCAATGTTCGAACCCTCAGGAGGTCGCGATGAAGCGGCTTTGCAGCGTTTTGGCCCTGTTCCTGGCCGTCTCGAGCGCTCGGGCTCAAGACCTGTCCGCGAAGCAAGAAAAAGGCGCCATCGCCTTTTATGCAGGCGACAAACTGATTACGAAATATCACATTGAGGGCTTTTCCAAGCCCGTCTTCTATCCCGTCAACTCTCCCAAGGGCGTGCCCCTCACGCGTGCCTGGCCGTTCGAAAAAGGCTCGAAGAACGAAGTCCGTGATCATCCCTGGCAGAAGTCGGCCTGGTTCTGCCATGGCGATGTCGTCGCCGAAGGCCTGGAGCTCAAGATTCCCCGCAAAGGCGTCGCCGGCACCGATTTCTGGGCCGACGGCCTCAACGGTTGCGGCTCCATCGTGTGCCTGAAGGCGGATATCGTCACCAAGGAAAAAGACCATATCGTCGTCGTCACCACGAATGAATGGCGCACGGCCGACGGCGTCAAGATTCTCGAGGAACGGCGCGTGATCCACCTCTACAAGCTCGACGGCGCCTGGTTGCTCGTCAGCGAATCGGATTTGTTCGCGCCGACCTACAACATCGTTTTCGACGACACCAAGGAAGGCTCCTTCGGCATCCGCGTCAACGAGCAAATCACGGGCAAATCGGGCAAGGGCAAGATCGTCAACGCCGACGGTTTGGAGGGGGAGAAGGCATGCTGGGGAAAGCTTGCCAATTGGTGCGATTATTCGGGGCCGATTGATGAAAAAGTCGCCGGCATCGCCATTCTCGCGGACCCGAAGAACCCATCGCCCTCATGTTGGCATGTCCGCGACTATGGTTTGATGGCCGCCAATCCCTTCGGCCGCGAGCGCTCCGGCTTCCCCGCCATGAAGGGTCGCAAGGATGTCGTGCGCTTGGAAAAGGGGCAGCATCTCCAGATGCGTTATGGCATCGTGCTGCACGACGGCGACGCGAAGGCGGGCAATGTGGCGCAGCACTACGATCGCTTCGTGGCGCTGCGTTCGAAAGAGGAGTCGGGTAAGTAGAACGAGCGAATGGAACGTCGCATGAAAAAGGGGCGAGTCGGCATCACCGACTCGCCCCGCATGTTGTGTGGATTCGCGTTGATCGCAGGGGAGATTTAGTAACGACCGCCACGGCCGCCGCCGCCGCCGCCACCATAACC
>JBAXFO010000849.1:0-2521 GCA_037139885.1 Planctomycetota bacterium | reverse complement strand
ACCATGGCCGACTTCGAAGCGGAGTTTAGGAACCTTGACCGCATTTTCTGCCTGAGCGCCCGCGCCGTCCGGCCTTACACGCAAATCGACATTCAAAGCGGCGATTGTCTCATGTTCGGGCCCGAATCGTGCGGTCTGCCGGCGGAGATTTTGGAGCGCCATCGCGAGCGCACGTTCGTGATTCCGATGCCGGCCGCCAAGGTCCGCAGCTTGAATCTTTCCACCGCCGTCGGCATCGTTGTTTACGATGGCCTGCGTCGGCTGCATAGCTGGTAAGTCCGTCCCGGAAAAAACACATCGAACCGCAAGGTTTGTGGAAAGTCCCCCCCTTTCGATCCGATAGACAGTATGCACGCCATCATTCCTCGGTTCCATCCGCCTCCACTCTCCCGGGATGCTCTGCGTTATGAATGAAGTTCATTGCTTGCCCACGATTGAATTGCTCCTCAGCTACGTTCACAACGTCCTCTGCGAAAAGGACCATCTCGACCCCAGCCAGACGCCGATGAAACACACGCTGATCGTGCGTCGGGGCAAACCTTGCGGCCTGT
The DNA here is from genome assembly GCA_037139885.1 of Planctomycetota bacterium. Taxonomy (GTDB): domain Bacteria; phylum Planctomycetota; class Planctomycetia; order Gemmatales; family Gemmataceae; genus JAIEPT01. Next base: position 1,970 of record JBAXFO010000849.1, on the reverse strand, counting down.
TCGTCCATGTCCAGGGCCCGCGCTTGTTGAAAAATTACGCCGTCTGGGCCGGCGAAGAAAACCGCATCTTCCTCTACGACGGAGCTGGCGAACGCTTCGGCACTATCCAACTCAGCGAAGCCCCTGACCCTAGTTCACTACGCAACTGACGGCGCCGGCGCCGGGCCGGAGAATGTCGATCCTCAGGCGACGCTCCGGCTCGGCATGGGATGGATTTGTGACGGGGAATTTCGCCGTCAATCGCCTCGGCGCGCCTCTTCGAGGCGGTTCGTTCGCTTCGTCGCGGGATCGGCGGGCGGGGTGCGACGCTCGGGATGGATGGCGACGGCGAAGCAGAGATTGACGAAGTTGAGCACGACGTACATCAACAGCAAAATGTTCGTGATCGTGATGCTCTGTCCTTCCATTTCCATGTCAGGTGTCCAGCCGATCACCATCGGCAGCAGCCCGAATTGAACGAGTTGCACGAACTGAATGGCGCATGCTCCCTTCAGACTCGGGTAGCTTCCCGTCCGCCAGACGCGGCTCGTCAGAATCACGATCGGGAGATAGAAACAGACGACTTGCAACACCGCGTAAAGGACGATCTTCTGCGGGTGGGGAAATCGCAAAAGCCCGACGCCGAGCAACGCCAAGGTGAGCACGCACCACAGCGCCAAAACGCCCACGGCGAAGAACGAAATGAGCGCCGAGCGCTTCACCAGATCGAGCCGCCCGGACGGCTCCAAAAGCTGCTCGAAGGCCCCGACCGATTTCGCCTGAACCGCTTCGCCGCGCACGAAACGCCGCAGATCGTCGGCCAACGCCTGGGTCGAGGGGAAACGCTGACGCGGGTCGCGGCGCAAACAGCGTAGACAAATCTTCTCGAGCGGCGGCGGGATGTCCGGGCGGAGCTTGCGCGGCGACGTCGGCTGGCAGCGGTTCACCAGATCGATCGTCTGCATGAACGAACTCCCCTTGAAGGGACGCTCGCCCGTCATCAACTCGTAAAGAATGATCCCAAGGGCGAATTGGTCGCTGGCCGGGCCGATCGCCTCGCGGTCGCCCCGGGCCTGTTCGGGCGACATATACGCGGGCGTGCCGATGAGGGCGCCCGAATGCGTTTCGTCGTCTTGCCCTTCGAAGATCTTGGCGAGCCCGAAGTCGGTGATGCGCGGAGTCGCAAGGGGCGTCGCCGCCGGGTCGAGCAACAGATTGGCCGGCTTCAAATCGCGATGGATGATGCCCCGCTGATGCGACAGGTCGAGCGCTTCCGCGAGCGTGGCCACGAACGCCGCCGCGTCCGAGGCGGGAACCCCTTCAGGTTTTCCCTTCAAGAAGTCGGCCAACGTCTCCCCGGGACAGAATTCGTAAACGATGAACGCGAAATGACTCGTCTCGCCGACTTCGAGAATCGGCACGATGTTGGGATGTTTGAGAGCCGCGGCCGCACGAGCCTCACGCAGAAAACGGCGATAAACATCCGCGGAAATGTCCCCCCGGGGAACCTTGATGGCGACTTTTCGTTTGAGCTTGGCGTCTTCGGCCAGGTAAACGATCCCCGCGCCGCCCCGGCCGAGTTCGCGCTCGAGCGTGAAGCGCCCCAACTTCTGGATGGCCTCCGGAATGATCCCCGCCGGCGGCACGGCGCCCGGACTGCGGAAATTCGGCTTCTCATCAGCGCTTTCCGACATGCCCAGGTTTCCTCCGCCGCTCGCCCCATTCGCTGGCATAGGCGAAACGACTTCGCATTCCGCCGTAGGGGATGATTTACGACATTGCTCCGGCGCGGAGGGCCAATTTCCTCGGCGCCGCCACGCTCCCGGCACGAACGCCGGGAGGGATGCCGCTTGTTATTCGCAAAACGACCAATTCCATTTTGCCTGTGCGCGAACCATGCCGTTCGCTAAAATGTCGCTCTGATACGGTTCCTTGGCCGAAACCAAGGCCCCGGAGGGATGGCAGAGCGGTTGATTGCACCGGTCTTGAAA
>JBAXFO010000848.1:0-2523 GCA_037139885.1 Planctomycetota bacterium | reverse complement strand
CCTCCATCAAATGCACAAACGCCTGGGCGAGGCGATTCATGCCTTCGGTGGCTTCGTCAGGATGGGAAATCTGATAACAGCGCAGCTTCGCGAGCCGCTTTTGCACCTGGGTTTCGATGCACGCGAGATCGCCTTCACCAGGCTTAATTCCCAGCAACGTATGAGCGTCCGGCGGCCAGGCGACGTCCGTGAGATCCAGCCAGCCACGCAACAGGTCGGCATTCATGCCTTCAGTCTACCATGGGCGGAAAGCGGTGGCCATTGCGCCGAACTGTTGAATGACGTCGAACGCCGACGTACAGAGGCTCCAGAGAGTCGATCAAGACAATCGCCGATTTGGCCGGCCTCTCGAGCGAAACAGGATCGTCAATCCGCGCCTCTCTGTGCTCTCGGCGTCTCTGTGGTTCAATCGCATTGAGATTTAAGTTGGGCGAGCGCCAGGGCGGTTCGCATTCCGCCTTGTCTGGTCGCCGCCCAGTATGGTACAACCCCGCGACCGATCCATCTTCGTTCGGCAAGGATGCCCAACATGCGCTATTTTCTCCGGACGCTCAAGCTTGCCTGGGCGTATCGCGTTCGCCTGATTTGCTCGGTCCTGTGCGCGTTGTTCGCCGCCATTTTGTGGAGTTTGAACTTCACGGCGATCTATCCGACGCTCAAAATCCTCGGCTCGGATCAAAATCTCCAGGAATGGGTGAACGATTCGATCGAACGCGTCAAGAAGCAAGTCGAGCCGCTGCAAACCGACATCGATCAGCGCGTGAAGGGGCTCAAAGAAGCCGAAGCCGATCCGAACCTGGTCGACAAAGACAATGTCGTTCGGCGCGCCACGCGCGAGCTCGCGCGTCTGCAAGGCAAACTCGAAGCCTGGCAGCGTGAACTCTATCACCTGCATTTCGCCAAGAAATACATTGACGCCTGGTGCCCGGTCGGGCGTTTCCAGACACTCGCCATGGTCATCGGCCTGGTCATTCTGGCGGTGGGCATCAAAGGCATTTTTGAATTTGGGCAAGATTCCCTCGTCGGCAGCGTCGTCAATTTGGTGCTGTTCGATGTGCGCAACCTCTTCTTTCGCCGGGCCATCAAAATGGATGTCGCCCAATTCGGCGAACAAGGCGCGCACGAACTGATGTCGCGTTTTACGAACGACACCGAGATGATGGGCTCGGGCCTCAAAACGCTGTTTGGCCGGGTCGTCGCCGAACCTCTGCGCGCGGTCGCGTGCATCGTCGTCGCCTGCTTCATCAGCTGGCAGTTGACGCTGATGTTCTTGGTGCTCGTGCCGTTTTCGCTGTACATTCTCACGCGCGTCGGCAAGCTCATGAAGCGGGCGACGCGGCGTTTGCTCGAGCGGATGTCGAGCATTTATCAGATCTTGCAAGAGTCGTTCACCGGCATTCGCATCGTCAAATCATTCTGCCAGGAGCCGCAACGCCGCCGCAAATTCCGCGAGGCGACGCGCGACTATTATCGTAAGGCGATGTTGGTCGTGAATCTCGATTCGCTGTCGGGGCCGATCATCGAAACGATCGGCGTGGCCGCCATCGCCGGGGCGCTGCTGGCGGGGGCATATCTCGTTTTGCAACAAGAAACGCACCTTTTCGGCATCCGCATGTGCGAGGCGCCGCTCGAAATGGAATCGCTCCTGCAGCTCTACGCTCTGTTGGCGGCCATCGCCGATCCGGTGCGGAAGCTGTCGAGCGTGTTTACGAAGATCTAATCCGGGGCCGCCGCTTCCGATCGCGTGTTCAGTTACATGGACCGCGAGTCGCGCATCACCAGCGGCAAGACGTGCGATATTTTGGAACGTCACAAGAAATCGATCGAGTTCCGCAACATCTGTTTCTCGTACGAAGCCGGCCATCCCATTCTCACCGGCGTGAACCTGAACGTGGAGCACGGACAGATCATCGCCATCGTCGGCAAGAACGGCTGCGGCAAATCGACGCTTCTGAATCTGTTGCCGCGCTTTTACGATCCCGATCATGGCACCGTCGCCATTGACGGCCAGGACGTGCGCGAGATCAATCTGCGTAGCCTGCGCCGCCAGGTCGGCATCGTCACGCAGGAGACGTTTCTGTTCGCGGACACTATCCGCAACAACATCGCTTTCGGGCGGCCGCGGTCGACGTTCGAGCAGATCGAAGCCGCCGGCAAGAAAGCTCAAGCCCACGAATTCATCATGCGGATGCCCCAGGGTTACGACACCAAACTCGGCGAAGGCGGCCTCAAGATTTCCGTCGGCCAGAGGCAGAAGCTGTGCCTGGCGCGCGCGATTTTGGCGGATCCGAGCATTCTCTTATTGGACGAGTTCACCAGCGCCGCCGACGCCGAGAGCGAGATGGAGATCCATCGCGTGCTCCGCGAGTTCATGAAGGGGCGGACCTGCTTCGTCATCACGCACCGCCTCAACACCCTCGAAATCGCGGATCGCATTGTCGTGATCGATGGGGGCAAAGTGGCCGCGGAGGGGTCGCATTCGGACCTGATGCGCGTGTGCCCGCTTTACGAACGGCTCTATGA
>JBAXFO010000847.1:0-2523 GCA_037139885.1 Planctomycetota bacterium | reverse complement strand
CGCGAAATGACGGGCGGCGGCGGTTGATTCGCCCATGATCGCGATGGGTTTTCGCCGACGCAGTCGAGGTGCGAATCGGTGCGGTCCCCGACATCATTGCCCAAGAAGGCGGCGGCGGCGATCGCGACGGGGGCCAAGAAGATGAAGGCGGATCTCGAGGGCGAGAAGTTCGCCGACTTCGACAAGAAGAAAAAGCAGCTGCACGACCATTATGCCTCGCAGCGCGCCGACTTCAAAAACTCGGTCAAGCTCCTTATGGATCTGCTCGTCAAAGTGGAAGCGGCGCCGACGCTCAAATCCGCCACCGGCACCACGTTTTCCGGCCCCTTTCGCAATTTCCAAAACAAGGTCGGCAATCTCCCCGAATTCGCCGACCTCTACAACGATGAATACGACGGCCTCATCGTCGAAACCGCCAACCTGACGAAAAAGTCCCCCGACGAAGTCAAAAAAATCCTGCTCAAACTCGTTCAGGACGTTCGCAATTACATCGCGAAAGTTTTGAAACGCGCCAAGGAAAAAGGGTATTGACCGAAAAGCGCTTCTCTTGTGGCGACTCAACTTGGGTCGCCAGGCGTTCCCGCGTACCGCACTCCCAACCACACGGTCGGCTGGTCAGGCGTCGTCCAGTCGACCCGGTGCTTTTTGTTCGCCGGGATGTTGACGAAATCGCCCGGCTTCATCTCCAGGACAGAGTCTTCGAAACGAAGCGTCGCCGCTCCTTGCAGAACGATGACCCATTCACTTTGGCCTTGATCGTACCAGAACCCCTCGGGAGAAGCGTGGCCGTGCGAGACGATGCGCTCGATACGCACATCGGCGGCCTGGAGGAGCGTCGTGACGAGTTCTTTCGGTAAGTTCGCGGGAAGGTCGGTGAAGAGGTTCGCGGAGATGTTCATCTTGTCGAGCGCTCCCGTCTGTTGAACGGTTCTCTATCAATCGTTCCATTCTATTGCAGAATTCGAGAGCCCAAACTGCGGAAGCAGCAAGTTTCGTGAGAAGCTGTCGGCTATCGTCTGTAAGCTGTTGGCTTCTTTGTTGAAGATAGCGAACAGCTTACAGACAACAGCCAACAGTCAATCAAGTTTCGAAGAGCGTCGGTTCGGTCGCGTCGCCCCCTTTCGCGACGCTTTTCGACATCGCCCAGAAACTCACCCTGCGACGTTGCGGGTTCACCAACGCGACGACGAATGCAAAACAAAAACCAGGCCTGACGACCTGGGCCGATGGAAGCGGCCCGTTAGGCCGAGAACATCGCGTTGAACAACTGCCAAGATGGCGTTACGACTTCTTCGGTCCACCAAGGACAGTCGTCTTCGGCGTCGGCGTGGGGGCTTTGGCGCCGGTGAAGAGGTCGGCTTGTTTTTGGATGTCGGCGGCCGGGAGCATTTCGCCGTCGGCGATGATGAAGCGGTAGTTGAATGTTTGCGATTCGCCCTTCTTGATGGTGACGACGGGGAAGGCGCCGAAGCGGCCGTAGTCGCGGTAGGCGGACCAGCGGGTGTTCTTGGGATTATCCGGGTGGTTGACGATGACGACGCTGTGGCGTTTGCCGTTGAGGGTGAAGGTTTCGCCGACCCAAGGGTAGTCGAGGTCTTTGGTGGGGACGGCGTTTTCGACGGGGAAGGTGTAGACGGTTTCGCGGGCGACGACTTCGGCGGCGGGGCGGAAATGGATGCCGGCGTGTTCGGGGTCGCCGTCGAGTTTCACGTCGCCGTTGGGGGCGGTCAGTTTGAAGCTGCCGTCGATGACGAGGCGGCCGGGGCCTTTCGGGCGCTGGATCGTCATGGTGCGTTCTTCGTCGAGGATGACTTTGCCGGTGTCGGTGTACCAGTGCGTCAGCGAAGTGAAGGTCGCTTTGTCCTTGTCGGCTTTCTGATTCAGGAATTTCTCGTGAACGATTTCGCCCTTGGTCATGTGCCAGCGGTCGTACATCTTGCCTTCGAAACTGATTTTGTTCCAGCCGATGTAGATGCCGCGATGATGAGGGAACTGACCGCCGGGGCCGTTGGTGATGGGAGCTTTGCCCTCGGCGTCGAAGACGTGCAAGTAGGGTTTGAAGGTGAGGTTGAGCGATTTGGGGGTCGATTTATCGTAGGCGTACATATATCGGCCGGCGATTTTACCGTCGAGCAAGATATCGAGTTGTTCGCCCGGTTTGTCTTGCAGCGTGAAGCCGTCTTGGGCGAGCAGGGGAGAGACGCCGGCCAGAAGAGCCAGCAACGCCAGGGAGCGGGACGCGAAACGCATGGTCATGATCCTTCGTAAGTGAGAGTTCGGAAAGCCGATCGATGATTATTTGAGTTCTTTTTCGGTCCATTGTTCGGTGCGGCCCTTGTGGGCGTCGCGCAGCTTTTGCACGACGCTCACCTCGACGGGGCTGGCGCCGTCGCCGAACTCGCGGCGCACATAGGTAATCACTCCCGCGATCTTCGCATCGTCGGGGGCCATCGCGATTGAAGACTTCTTTTGTTGATGGTGATGGGGCCGCGCAGGCCGTGGAGGAGCACTTTGATCAGGCGA
>JBAXFO010000846.1:0-2524 GCA_037139885.1 Planctomycetota bacterium | reverse complement strand
ATATGTCCGGTTCAGGCGCTCGATTGCGGACAGGTTCACGCACGAGCCAAGTTGACCTTGCGATTCGATCCTTGGGCGAACGAATCGGAGCCGTCCATCGAACATTCGGCCGCGATCGATGCGTTCGAGTACCCCGAACACGTCAAACATCGACCATCCATCGTTGCGGCACACTTGGAGGATCGGGCCGCCTCGCTTCGAGAACTCGCGGTCCGGCTGGACGTGAACTACATGACGGTCAAGCGATCGCTGGATTACGACCGGCGGATGCGCGTCGCCGGATTGGATGCCCCGTATCGCGAACTTCACGACCCGCCCGAATTGGCTTCGCGGTGGGGAAAGAGAGGAGCGAAATCGAATCGAGAACCGTAAACTCCGCCCTCGCAAGGGAACGGATACGATCAACCAACTTCCCACCCGGTGCATCCGGTTCGGCCCGCCGTAAGGCGGGCCGAACGTGGTGCTTTCTCTTATCTATTGGACGCCTCTGGGTCGCGCTGACCGCAATCTGCCGAGGCGATTGAGTCTGCAAGGAAGGGAATCCATGACTGAGCAAAACCCCAAGAAAAAGCAAGTGACTTTTGGAAACGGCATTAGCGTCAGGCCGCTACGCATTCCAATCGTCCAACCGGTCGGCCGGCCCATTCGAGCAATGATCTACGCTCGCTACTCGACCGACGAACAGAATCCGCGCTCGATCGAGGACCAGGTTCGATTCTGCCAGACGTTTCTGGAACGCGAAAACCTCAAGAACGTAGCGCTGGAAAGTGAATCGGACCGCGCCGTCTCGGGCGAACGCGTCAGTCGTCCAGGAATCAATCGCGTGCGCGACGGGGTCGAAGATCGACGTTGGGATCTGATCATCGTCGAGGACGCCAGTCGCCTCTACCGCAATCACACGGCATGCATGCACCTCGTCGAGATGGCGATTGACAACGATATTCGCGTGATTGCGATCAACGACAACGTCGACACTGCGGAAGACGACTGGGACGACAAACTTCATGACGCATTGCGCGAGCATGTCAGAGCAAATCGTTACACCCGCAAGCGGGTCAGGAGGGCGGTCGCGGGGTTATGGGAGGAGGACGCGGCGATGGGCCTATTGCGGCCTGGATACCGACGCACGCCGACGCATCCGGCCACGGAAAAGGAACCGGCGTCAGGTCCGCATTTCGATGAAGTGGATCCGAAGTGGGCTCCTGTGATTCTGGAAGCGTATGAGCGGATCGCGCGAGATGAACCAGCTTGGCTCGTCGGACAGTTTCTGACCGAGAGTGGACTGCCCAAATGCAAGAACTTTTCGCGGCCCGAGTGGTCGGAGCGAAACGTCATCTCGCTCATTCGACGAACGATTCACCGAGGTTTCGAGACCTACCGCGAAACTCAAGTGCGGAAATACCACACGCGCGGCGTCGGCAAGCCAGTTCGCAGCAACGAAGATGAGGTGTGGACGCGCGAAATGGAGAAACTTCGGATTGTACCTGACTATCTTTGGTACGCTGCCAACGCGGTCATCGATGGACGGCTGAACCGGCCGGTTGGCCCTCACGGCACCGACCATCCGCTCGCCGGAATTCCCCGCGAGTCGCGCGGGCCGCTTTCGGGGTTTTTTTTCTGCGGCATTTGTGGCGGGAAAATGTACTTGGAGGGGCGCGCCGAAGGAGGCTACCGCTGTAATGCGGCGGCCGAGGGAAAATGCTGGAACAAGGCGACATCGGCGAAAAAAGACGTTCACGAGGGGCTTTCCGCGGCCATTGCATCTGAGTTGAATCAGGCCGCGGATGGTATCTCCAATATGATGGTGGACCTTCGTACGTCGCTTTCGGACGATACGGCTCTGCGGGCGCAGATCGAGAACCAACGTTCGCAGGTCTGCAACCTCGCCGAGATCAGTGCACGATACCTGGACGCAATCGGCTCAGGCAAGGAGGCGCAAGACAAGGCCCCGAAAATCCTCGTGGAACGATTGGCCGCGAGCGAAGATGAAAAAGCCGTCGCCGAAGCCGAATTGCAGCGTCTCGAAGATTTGAAATCGGCGCCCACAAAAATTCCGACTGCCGATGATATTCGCGAACTGCTGAACAAAGAAATCGCTCGCCTGTCGAAGATGGACCGGGAGGCAAACGTGGTCCTCCGGCGCCTGGCGCCACGAATCAAGGCGGTCCCGTACGAGCAATTCGGCGGCAACAAGGTTGTCTTGCGGGCACGATTTTTCCTGAACCCCAACATGCTATTGCCGTCCGAAGTCCTTGTGTACTTCGAGAAGGGCCTTGTCGAAGGGAACCAGATGCTAGCGGCATCAAAGCCGATGCTGGTCAATCTGTTTGAGCCGAGTGTCGGCCCTCGCGAATTTGCGCGAGCCTTGGCGATGAGCGAGAAAGGCATGACCCTTGTGGAAATTGGCCAAGCGCTTGGCGTCAGCAAACGATCGGCCCACATTGCCGTTCAATACGGAAGAGATATGAAGGCCGCAGGACTTACCGACCCGTACCGTGAACTGACGGAACGTCCGGCCAAGGCC
>JBAXFO010000845.1:0-2529 GCA_037139885.1 Planctomycetota bacterium | reverse complement strand
ATCTCAAACAGGCTGCGATCCTTCTTCAGCAATTCCTTAAAGAACAGCAGCGTTTCCTGCACCGAGGAATGCCACAAGCAGTCATCTGCCCCTCGGGAGATCTTGTTAGTCTTGGTTGCCCGATCGCCGTCCTTCAATTCCAGCCAGTTGCAAATGAAATCCTTAAGGAATCGCTCGCTCTTCGGGTCGCCCAGTAGCCGTTCCGTTTCAGCTCTCAATCCTTCCGCAGTCTTCAGGCGACCTGAAGCAGCGGCGGAGATCAAGGCGTCATCGGGCATGGAACGCCAAAGAAAATACGAAAGTCGCGAGGCCAGTGCATAGTCGTCAAGGGGCCCAGGCGTTTCCGAGTAGAAAAGAAACTGAAGCGAGCAAAGAGCGGATTGATAGGCTTCCGACATGGCATCGCCAAACGACAGGCCATCTTTCAACGCTTGGCGTACTTCCGCCACGTAGGACTCAACGACTTTCTCCGACACTGGCCGCCGAAAGGCCCGTGGCAGGAAAGCCTTCAGCAGCCGCTTGGCGTCCGCCTCAGCGTCTTGAGATACGGGCTCCAAAAGCGCCGGCTGCGGCTTACCGCTCTTTGGCGAGGGTTTGCCCTCCGTGACGGGCAGCGCGCTCTTTTTCGGCTCCAGCGGCAGATCGCCGAACAGCTTCGTGTAACTGGCCGGCGGCCAAGAATCGAGCGGGCCTTCGATTTCCAGCCGCTCGACCACGAGGGCTGGCGACTCCGGCTGGTTGGTTGCTGCCTTGGGCTTGGTCAGAATCCAACCGTAGACCTGGAAATTTTCACCCTTGCAAATCGGCGCGACGATCTCCACGGTTGCCGCAACGTCCGCCGGAAAATCCCGACAAGCGACGATGCGCTCGTTGTTGCCTTTGGCCGCCAAGCGGGAAATTCCGACTGGGTATCCCTTGCCATCCGTATTCATCCCATATCCGTGAATTCGGAGTCGATACATGCCATCGGCCTTTGGCAGCGGAATAAATTGCTCCCGTCGCCCCAAGTTAAACCGAATACCATTACCGGACGTGTTAAGATGCTTGTTCGCTTTCTTTATTTCCTCGCCGGTCATCGCGAATTTCAGCGGCTCGAAAGATTGCCGCGGCACGGCCGCTAGGAGGATCACGTTCGCAGCTTCCTGGTAGCGCAGGAGATGAAGCGGTGAAACCCCAAGCTCCGCCGCGACATTGTCGAAATCCGCGCCGCGCCCATCCAGCGGCAGCACATCCGCGACATTCAGCGCCGGGAGGCTGAGCAGATCGCGAACGGTATTCTCGTATTCGACCTGATTGAGCCGCCGCAAGGGCGTGCGGCCTTCCGCCTGTTGCCGCGCCCGGCTCCGCGCGGCGACTAGCGGAGCCAGCTTCGCCAAAAACGCCTGTCGATCCGCGACCGGAGGCTGCGCTCCGTCCGCCGGCGGCATCTCCTCCCGCGCCACGCGATCGAACACGTGCTCCCATCGGGTCATCGTCTTGGCATCGAGCGTTCCCGGCTGGGAAAGCGACAGTTCCAACGCCTTAAGATCCAGGCTCCCTTTTTTCTTCCCGGGGTTGTGGCAACGCACGCAATGCGAATTAAGGAAGCCGCTTATGGCTTTCGCGTCGGCGCTTGCTTCGGCCATCGCCAAGTCCGAGAGCGCCAATATCGCCAGACCGAGAGTCATTAACGTCAACTTCATTATTCCTTCCCCCGCTTTGTATGAAACCAATGCGAGGCGCCTTCCCACGGCCCGACCAGTTCCGAGATCGGATCCATCGCAAAACGGGACGATTTGGAGTCGGTGATCGTTAACATCGGAACTCCTTGCCTGGAATTGCAGGTTGATTGCACGAATCGGGGCCGGTCGAAACCCGCCGTGACCGATGTAAGAAGCGAGCCGACGGCCTTGCGGCCACGACTTTGGAGGGTAAGAACTAGCCAAACTCTATCACGTCTGAGCAGGCCACGCCAGCAATGGCGTTCGAAAGCAACCGCCATATTCTCCTACCGCCTGTTAACTGCCCCTTAACATTGATCTGGCTTTTGGAATGCCCCGGGTCGTCAGCGTGTGCGGGGATTTCCGAACCGGCAGAGGTCCGAGCGAGTTTCGATGTTTTCAGACTTCCGGCGATCCGACGGTGATACGAAATGCGGTTGTCGCTCAATGCACTCCAGGAACTCTCGCCGGAGTCGGCCGGCGCGCTCAGCGCGTACGATGGCCCGGAACTCGTTCTGTTCGGGCCCGCGGCGGCGGACAGGCTTTTGCCCAAAACGGCGGCGTTCGCCAAATTCCGAGGGAAATTGACTTTGCCGCCATCTAGGTAGTGCTTCTCGGTTCCTCGGCTTTTCTATTCCGCCGACCGTTTCTGAATCGCCGACCAGATCGTGTCGGCGATCGCTTTCATGCCTTTGTCGCCAGGATGGATGCCGATGCCGCTGTTGTTGAACTTTCGTTCGGATCGTGCGAAGTTCGAGGCATCCCTTCCAAGGTCGCCGAGATCGACAAAGACTCCGCCGGCATCGATGCAGGCTTTTTTCATGACGGA
>JBAXFO010000844.1:0-2536 GCA_037139885.1 Planctomycetota bacterium | reverse complement strand
CGTCGAGTTCGGCGAGAAAGCGAAGTTTGTCGTCGTGCGTTGGGCAATCGAGGCAGAAATATGAATCGCGCAGCCCGGCAGCGGCGATCTTGGCTTCTTGTTGGGCCAGGTAGTTTTGCTGGGCGACGCCCAGATAGCCGGCGACATGAAGGCGGACATCGGCGTGGGGGCGGTCTTTCTTGAGCAGACAAAAAGCGGCGATCAGATGATGCAGGCCTTTTTCGGGGCAGATGCGTGCGAAATAGCCAATCGTAAACGGCTCGGCGCCGGCGCGGGGAGGCTTCACGCTGTAACCGTCAAGGCGAATGCCCGGGTAGACGACATCCATCCGGTCGCGCGGCAAGCCGAGATATTCGGCCATGAAATCGGCATAGGCCCGGCAGGTGGCGATCAGGCGGTCGCAGTCGCGGCAGTTTTCGCGGATGAGGGCGATGCATTGTCGGCGCGCTTTGGCGGGGAGGGCGTCGAGGAAAATATCGTCTCCCTGAAGGACCGCCACGATGGGTTTGCCGAGAGCTTCTTTGAGAGGCGGGATCAAACCCGAGAGGAGCACGTTGGTCAGCACGACGATGTCGGGCTGCAAGTCGTCCTTCAACCATTGCACGAGCTTTTCGAACTCTTTCTTCTGCCGGCCATGTTCGCCGCGCAACATGGAAAGGGTCAACTCGACGAGATCGCTGGCCTGCGTTTTGCCGGCGAAGCGCGATAGCCAGCGCAACAGCGCGGGGGCGTCGAGAAGGCGATCGAGAAACCAGGGGGTGTGCCGAAAAAAGCTGAGGCGGTCTTGTAAGACGACATTGAGAGCGCCGAAGAAGACGCGTTTGTCGCTGACGTCGACTTCATCGGTGCGGATCGGGGTGTAAGTGGGAATCAGCAGGGCGTCGTGCCCCTGTTCGCGCAGGGCGGCCACGAGAGTGTTGTCGCGCATGCAGCTGCCGCAAAACGTCCCGGCAGCGCCAGCGGTGATGTAGGCGATTTTCATCAGGCACATGCCGGGAAGCGAAACTCGAAACCGCTCAGTCGTCGATCATGCTCGCCTTCGGTTGCGGCAACCAGAACGAGAGCAGGTAACCGAACAAGTACACGGCCAGGCCCATGGCGGCGGCGGCATAGGCCATGCGGATGGCGTCGGATTCGCCGGGCATGAAACCCGAGCCGATGCTGGTGAGGGCGGCGAACGTGGTGCCGATCATGCGGCCGCCGATGTTGTGAGCCACGCTTTCGCCCGTGCCTCGCAAGTGGACGGGGTAAATCGTCGGCAGGTAATTCCCCCAGAAACTGAATTGGCCCACGGTGAGGACGCCCGCCACGAACATGCCGACATGCAGGAGCGTGATGTCGTGCCCGGCGATGGTGACGAGCGATTGATTGTTGAGCGTCGCATAGCCGAAAACGAGCGGCATCAAGACGATGCCGGGAACCAGGAACAATTGCAGCAACTTCCGCCGGCTCACGATGCGGACGACGAGCAACGCGAGCACGAAACGCCCGACAAGGCCGCCGATTTCCTGGGCGAACGTGTACTTGCTGGCGATGGTGCCGTTGGTTCGTTGCGTGATCTGGGCGGTCGCCGTTTTCTCGGCCGCGGTGCGCGACAGGTCGGGATTGGCTTTCTGCAGCTTATCCGCGAGCGGCCCCTTGCCCTTTTCGATGTTCGTCGGCACAAGCTCCTTCGACTCCGCCATCGCCGGCACGATTTGCGGCATCTGCTGGATCGCCCCGAACGCGGCTCCAAAGCTGAAGGCGACGAGCAACGTCGTGATGATCGTGTTGCTGCGATACGCATCGCCGAACAATTCCGTGAAGCTCGGTCGTTTGAGAGTGCCCGAGTCTTTCTTCTGCTGCCAAACGGGCGACTCGGGGAGAAACGGGCGAATCACGATCAACGGCACGGCGGGAATGATGCCCGACATGAGCGTGTAGCGCCACGGGGCATGGGGAGCGTCGATCGTGCCGAAGATGCCTTGGAGAAATTCGGGGATCGCGATCGGGGGAAGTAGGCCGTTGTATTGGTTGGCGAAATAGAACGCCGCCGCGACCATGAGGCCGCCGATGGACGAGAACGCCTGCGTGTAACCGAGAACCCGTTCGCGTTGGTCGTGATTGGGAAACAACTCGGCCAGCCAGGCGACCGCGGCCACGAACTCGACGCAAACGCCGATGAACGTCGTTGAACGCAGCAGCAGCAGCATGGGCATCGATGTCGAGAAGCCGGCGAAGAATGCCGAGGTGGCGTAGAGGAGAATGCTCCAGGTGAGTACGCGGCGCCGGCCGAGGAGATCGGTGAGAAAGCCGCCGTAGAGGCCGAAAAGCCCCCCCGCCATGGCCGGCACCCAAAACATCATGGCCCGCCAGAACGGCACGTCCGGGCTGCCAGAAGGGAGCAGTTCCTGGAGCGCCGGGGGCAAGATCAGGGGCAGCATCAGGAGTTCGTAAATATCGAAGGCGAAGCCGATCGACGCGATGATCAGAATCAACCAAACGGAGAAGGTGAGCTTTTGCGGTGGGGCGGAAGGAGCGGAGGAAGTCACCGTGC
>JBAXFO010000843.1:0-2539 GCA_037139885.1 Planctomycetota bacterium | reverse complement strand
CGTCAAAGAGGGCGAAATCCTGGCGGAACTCTCGGTCCCGGAGTTCGACGAGGACCTCATTCAAAAGGAAGCCCTCGTCGCCCAGGCGAAAGCGGAACTGGAGCGCGCAAAGAAGCTGCACGCCGCGGCCGAGGCGAACTTCAAAGTCGCCGGCGCCAAGGTACTGGAAGCCCGCGCCGCTCGCTTGCGCGCGACCGCCGAATCGGCTCGCGCGGAATCGACCTACGACCGGCTGAAGAAGAGCGCCTCGGTCCTCGCCGAAGAAAACATCGCCGAGGCCAAGCTCAGCTTCGAAGCGGCCCGAGCGAACGTCGCCGAGGTCGAGTCCAAAGTCGCATCGGCCGAAGCGTCGGAACTCGAAAGCGCCGCCAAACGAGATACGGCGTTCACGGACATCGACGTGGCGGCCGCGCGTCTTCGCGTGGCCGAGGCGTCTTCGCGAAACATGCGCGAAATCCTGAAGTACGCGAAGCTGACCGCTCCGTATGCGGGCGTCGTCGTCAAACGCAACATCGATCTCGGACATCTCGTTCAAGCCAGCGGCGGCAAGAGCGAGCCGGTCTTCGTGGTCGCCCGCATGAGTCCGGTACGCATCTTCGTCGATGTTCCCGAGAACGACGCCGGCCTGATCAAAGAGGATGAGGCCGAAAAGACAAAGGTCGCCATTCGCGTCCAGGCGATCAAAGGGGAAGAGTTCAAAGGCACGGTCAAGCGAACGTCCTGGGCGCTCGACCCAAAGAGCCGCATCCTCCGCACCGAGATCGATCTGCCCAACCTCGAAGGCAAGCTTCGCCCCGGCATGTATGCGTTCGCGATTGTCTCGGTCGTTCACAAAGACGTCTGGGCCGTTCCGGCGGCCGCGATCGTGACGAAAAACAACAAGACATTTTGCCATTTCGTTGAGGACGACAAGTCGCGCCTCGTGCCGATTCTGATAGGTTTCCGCACGCCGGAATTCGTCGAGGTCATCAAAAAGCAATCCGATGCAGCAGAGGGGATGTGGCGCGATTTCACGGGCAAGGAAGACATCGAAATCCATCAATAAACCGGAACTGCCAACTTTGTCAGGATGTCGACGGCCCGAACAAGAGCCATGAGCCGATCGTCAGAAGTCCCAGCGCCAGCCCCGCCGCCAATGCGGACCAGAACCCGAGGCCGAGTCGTTCCGCGAATGCCAACGGTAAAAAGACAGGCAGGCCCAGCGGCACGAGGACAAGGGTTTCCCTTGAGAGTTGTTGCAGATTCTTGAGATCGTGGTCTTTGGCCCATGTCATCAGAAACGCCATGATACTGACGATTGGCAACGTCAATAAAACGGCTCCGATTCGAGGGGAGCGGCTGGAAATCTCCGAAACGACCCCAATGACCAGGCCGGCGATCATCGTCCTCACGATAAACATCTGCATAACGTTACTCCTTGTTTCGCCGTTTTTGTAACTTCGCCGGGCGGCGCGCGTCGTGTTGAATCGCTGCGAATCGAAAGTCCATTCGGGGTAGACTCCCATGCATCGACGGTTGTACTAAGTTTTACTTCGGTTTCGACGAGATCGTCATTTTTCGACGCACTGTGGTATTTGTTCTGTTGCCCTTGCTGCTGCGATCACCAAGACCACGATCAAGACGAAGCGCCGGGCCACGGCCATCCTCACCACGGTCATGGCGGTCATTCGCACCAGCATCACCACCGCGAGGCAGCGAAGCCCTCTTCGCCGGCCCCGACGCAGGGTCATGATGAAGACGCGATTGAAATCGTCGTCGAAGATGCGCTCGCCGAAAGTGCCAGCAGCCAACTCGACGATTTCAGTGTTTTGTCCTTGTGGTTGATTCCGTTCGCCCCGGAATGTGTCTTTTCTCGCGACCGTCGTCCATCCGATCGGCGAAGCCATCCACCGCCTGGGGCGACGACCGGGCGGTGTCCGCTCCATCTCCTCAATCTCGTTCTTGTTATTTGATTGTTGGTCATGTCTTTCACGACCCGCCGCGTAGAGCGGTCGTTGACGCTTGCGCCATATCGGGTCCCATTCGTCCTTCTGAAACTGACATCCGAATGACTTTGACTCGATCGGCTGTTCGGACCGTAGTATTGCATTTTCTTTGCTCGCTTCGGTCCGACGCCCCGAGGGGAATTCGGCTGTGGCGTTGCCTGCTTCGGTCACCTCGCCCGAGCTACGGGGCGTCGGCGAACGGCCGCCGGCAACACGGGCACTCGCCGTCGTGCCCGCGGATCAATGCGGAGAATGCGGTCGGCTGCGGGATGGTCATGATCGCCTTGAACGCCAGCGGAGCGCGGTGCGCGTAGTGGCGGTACGTGATGCCGCCGACTGCATGCCCCAGGATCTCGACCGACGACTCGGGAAGGTGCGCATCGTAGTACGTCGCGCACGTCTTGCGAAGGTCCTTCAGTTCCCACGGCTCCTCGACCCCAGTCTCGACGTCCGCCCTCGGCCTGATGCCCGCCAGTTCGCACAACTCATGGAACCGGGCATTTGGGCGGGCTCCGCCGCCTCGGAAAACCGGTTCCTCCGGTCGCGGGCTCTCC
>JBAXFO010000842.1:0-2542 GCA_037139885.1 Planctomycetota bacterium | reverse complement strand
CCGTGTTGCCGGTGCGTTCGGCGGCGTGTTCGCGGTTGAGGGATTGAAGAAATTCGCGGCTGGTCTGTTCGGACGCGCCGGTGAGTTGCGGGAACGTTTTAGGCGGGAAGAGATCGGCGATCGGCGGCTTGGTGGAGTCGGCCTGGATCGTGGTGCCTTGATAGACGGCGGGGAGAAATCCTGCGCCCCAATTGATGACGCCGCCCGGGGGCAAACCGCGCGGGTCGGGGAGCACGACGAACGCGGGGAGGTTTTCGCACTCGCTGCCCAAGCCGTACGTGACCCACGCGCCCATGCTGGGAAATCCGGGCAGGATGAAGCCGCTGTTGGCCATGAACATTGCCGGGCCATGCAACGCGCTTTTGCTCTGCATGGAATGAATGAACGCGATTTCGTCGACGTGCTGCGCGAGTTTCGGGAAGAGATCGCTCATCCAGCGTCCGCATTGGCCGTGCTGCCGGAAGGGCCAGTAACTGCCCTGGCAATTCCCGGGTTTGCCGCCGAAGAATTGGATCTTGCCTTCGGGGTCGAAGGGTGTGCCCTGGCGTTTGATGAGCTGGGGCTTGTAGTCCCAGGTGTCGACGTGGCTCAGCCCGCCGGGACAGAAAATCTGGATCACCGCTTTGGCTTTGGCGGGGAAGTGGCCGGGCTTCGGCGCGAGCGGATTGGGGTCGGCGTGTGCGCCGTCGTGCAGCATCGCAGACAAGGCGACGCCGCCGAGACCGACGCCCAGATCCCAGAGGAAGTCGCGGCGGGTGACGTGGGGCTTGCGTTGATGACAGGCGTAGGGCGAGTTCATGAGGTCAGTCCAGATAAATGAATTCGTTCGCGTTCAGCAGCATCCGGCAGAGGGAGAAGAGCCCCTGTTCGGCGACGAGTTTGGCTGCAGCTTGAGCCTGCGCGGGGCTGGGATCGCGTTGGAGAGCGAGTTGAAACGCGCGGCGAATCGCGGCTGATCGATCCACTTTTTCATGTTCGGCACGCGAGGCGAGAAGGCCGGCTTGCTGGAGGATGAATTCGTTGTTGGAGAGCGCGAGGGCTTGGAGCGCGGTGGTCGTGCGGGCTCGCGCGGGGGTGAGATTGGCGGGGTCGGGGCAATCGAGCGTGGACATGAATTGGTGCGGCGTCGTCCGAACCACGAAGCGGTAGATGCTGCGGCGCAGGACGTCGGGCTTGTCGGGGGTGACGTACTCGTAAACCGGCGCGTAGGCTTCTGTGTATTTGAAGTCGCGATAGCCGGGGCCGCCCATGTCGAAGTTGAGCGATCCAGAGACGGCGAGCACGGCGTCGTGAAACGATTCGGCATCCAGACGGCGCGGGTTCTGCCGCCAGAGCATGCGGTTCGAGGCGTCGAGGCCAGCGGCTTGCGGGTTCGTCACCGCGGACTGCTGCCGATAGGTCGCGCTGGTCACGATCAGCTTGTGCATGTGCTTGAGCGACCAACCGCTTTTGAAGAATTCGTTGGCGAGCCAGTCGAGCAGATCCGGGTGCGACGGCTTATCGCCGCCCAGCCCAAAATCGCTGGGCGTCGTAACGATGCCCTGACCGAAATGATGGTGCCACAGGCGATTCACAAGCACGCGGCGCGTGAGGGGGTTGTCGGGATGGGTGATCCAGTTCGCGAGGGCGAGGCGGCGCTGTCCTTCGGGCATGTCGTTGGAGCCGAACGTGGCCGGTGCATGCCGAGCCCACGCGAACGCTCCCGGCGAGACTTCCTGCGCGGTGTCCTCGGGATTTCCGCGGCGTTGGACACGAACCGGCGGCGGTTTTTCCTGGCTGACGACGGCGTAGACCATCGGCGGATCCGGGAGTTTGGTGACTGACTTTTGCAAGGTGTCGCGTTCGGATTTCAGCGCCGCCAACGTGGCTCTGTCGGCATCGGAGAGCGCCTTCAACG
The DNA here is from genome assembly GCA_037139885.1 of Planctomycetota bacterium. Classification (GTDB taxonomy): domain Bacteria; phylum Planctomycetota; class Planctomycetia; order Gemmatales; family Gemmataceae; genus JAIEPT01. The sequence continues at coordinate 645 of JBAXFO010000842.1, read as the reverse complement.
CGGCGTCCGAGCGCAACCGCGCGTCGCCGAGGAAGAGCAGATCGCTGCTGATTCCGTCGCCGCCGTCGGTGGCCATCAGGGTGAAGTACCGGGCTGTCGCGGGGATCGGAACGTCGATGACGGCGGTGTCGGTCTTGACGAGGCCGGGGCGATGGACGATGCGCTCGGCGTCGAGGTACAACGCGAAATCGGCTTTCGATTTCGCTGCGGCTGCGTTCGCTCCGAAGCCGACGACGGCACTGAACGACAGCGCGTCGAGTCCGTGTGTCTTGCGGATTTCGGCGAGGTCGAAAACGATTGCGGCGTTGGCGTGGAGGCCCAACACCGAATGCCCGGCCGTGCTGTAATCGACGCCGTTGAGCTTGGTGTGAACTTGAGCGTTCAGCGTGCCGTTGCGAACCGCGTCCCAGGACTGGCCGTTGGTGTGCGGAAAATTTTTGAGCACGACACCGTCGGCGATTTTCACAGTGGCGTCATCGCCGCCGTTGGGAAGGAAGACGCCTTTGATAAAGGAAGGAGGTTTGGGCTTCGATTCAAAAGTTGGCGTGTGCAGAGCGTTGGTCTTGACGTTCAACTGCATCGCCAGTTTAGTCGTCTTGACGGCTCCGGTTTCGAGGACGATGCCGGCGCCTTTGACGCCATTAC
>JBAXFO010000841.1:0-2552 GCA_037139885.1 Planctomycetota bacterium | reverse complement strand
GCCATGGAGAGGCCGCAATCTTTATGGGTTCACGTGCTTCGTATCTCGAGGAAGAGGCGCTCGATCGGTCCGACGAGGACTGATCGCGAAACCAAGAACGTCAATGAACCTATTGCCTCGTCCAGGCCAAATCTCGGCGTGAGTCGGCGGTTTTACCCGCCGGGACAAGCCCGGCGGCTCGCTTCGCCGAAAATTGAGTCCGGTTGACGCACGATTCATTTTTTCCGCACGCCCTCGCGGACTGCACGCGAGCTCGTTTGGAATACATCTCGCCGCGGGCTTCATCTCTTCAACTGCTGCGCTGCCTGGACCATCGACACGAACGCCGCCCGGTGGCCGTGGAAATCGGGGCCGATGCTGCCGCGGGATTGTTCGATGACGTTGTTGAAGTTGGCCGTCCCTTTGTACGGCGAATCGCGGAGGATGAGAGCGAACTCGGCCACGGCGGCGGCGAAACGGAAATCGACGGATGTCTCGGCGAGCGGGCGGTGGATGTCTTCGACGGGTTGCGTCAACAGTTTGCTGGCGTCGGCTCCGGGGTCTTTGTAACGCACCTTCACCATCATCAATTCGCTCGACTTGGCCGCATCGGGCAACGCCTCTTTCGCGTGGTCCACCTTGGGGGGCGGCGTTTGATAGCGCAGCGGGTCGACCCCCTCAACGTTCTTGCCCGTCGGTACGATCTCATACAGCGCGGTCACGGTATGGCCGGAACCCATGTCGCCGGCGTCTTTCGTGTCGTCGTTGAAGTCTCGATCCTTCATGAGACGGTTTTCGTAACCGACGAGCCGGTACGCGGCCACGCGGGCCGGGTTGAACTCGACCTGCACTTTGACGTCGTAAGCCACCACCTGCAGCGCGGCCCCTTGCTCGACGAAGATGCGATGGGCTTCTTCGAGGTTGTCGATGTAGGCGTAGTGGCCGTTGCCGTGATGGGCGAGCTTCTCCATGGTGGCGTCTTTGAGATTGCCGTGGCCGAAGCCGAGAATCGAGAGCAGAATGCCGTTCTTGCGTTTCTCTTCGATGAGGCGGACGAGATCGCCCTGGCTGGTGACGCCGACGTTGAAATCGCCGTCGGTGCCAAGGATGACGCGGTTGACGCCGTCCTTGAGGAAGCTCTCCTGGGCGAGCTTGTACGCCAGGACGATGCCTTCGCCGCCGTTGGTCGAGCCGCCGGATTCGAGGCGATTGAGGGCGGCCAGAATCTTCTCCTTGTCGTCGCCGGATGTCGAGGGGAGCACGAGCCCCGCGCTGCCGGCATAAGCGACAATCCCGACGCGGTCTTGCGGCCGCAACGTGCCCACGAGCAACGAGAGGCCCTTCTTGAGCAGCGGCAACCGGTCGGCCGGCGCCATCGACCCGGAGGTATCGACGAGGAACACCAGGTTGCGCGGCGGCGAATCCTCGGCCGACACGGATTGAGCCCGCAGGCCGATCCGCACGAGTTTGTGGTCCGCATTCCAGGGGCACGGGCCGACATCGGTTTTGATCGCGACTGGCTTGCCGTCGTTGGGGCGAGGATCGTCGTAGGTGAAATAATTGACCATCTCTTCGATGCGGACGGCGTCCGCCGGGGGAAGTTGACGCTCTTGCGTCAGGAAACGGCGGACGTTGGTGTAGGAAGCGGTGTCGACATCGATTGAGAATGTCGAGAGAGGCGTTTGGGCGGGTTTGTGGAAGGGGTTGTCGGTGTGCGGGGCGTAATGGTCGAAGGCCACCGGATGACTGGGAGCACCCATGTGGATAGTGGGTCCGCCAGCAGAGGGCAATCCCCCACCGGCACCGCCAAGCGCCCCACCAAGCGCCCCGCCGCCTAACGCGCCGCCACCTAACTTGCCGCCGCTCGGCTCGATTCCATTCCAGCGTTGACCCTGAACTGGCTGTTTCGCTTGGCCGGGGATGGGAACGGGGCGGGAAGGAGACGCCGGAGATGGATCCGTGTCCAAGGTGTGAATATCGTCGGGCGCCGAATCATATAAATGAGGGCGTTGCCGAGGTTCCGCTTTCGAGGCAACGAGACCTCCGGGTTTCTCGGCATATGCACGCTTTTTTTCGGGGAAAAACTCAAAGGATTCCGTTGATCGATTCAAACTCTGCCATCCGATAACGACCAACGACACAACGGCCACGGCGGCCGACACACTTACCCACCGCGATGCAAAGCGACGCCGCTTCGGTGTAGTCGGGGTTTCCGTCGCCGGCGATGGACTTGGCGTCTTCTCATTCATGGTCGTCTCCTTGAGCATTTCAGCGAGCAGCGACTGTTTGAGCGTATCTCGATGGGGCCCGTCTTTGAGCCCGGGAAGAGGGGTTTCGCGCAGTCGCTTCTCGATGGGGTCGGGTGGTTGCATGTTGGTTTCCCTCCTCAAGAGACACAATGCCCGCGGCGACCTTTCGTTGCATCGACTGTGCGTTCTGCGAAGAACAATTTCGCGAAACTGGGCGCGTTCACCCCGGAGGGGTGGCAGCGATTAGCCGGGGGTTGAGCGACAGCGATACCCCATAGGCATCAACTTAGCTCGAACTCCAAGAGTTCTACATCGTTAAGTAAT
>JBAXFO010000840.1:0-2553 GCA_037139885.1 Planctomycetota bacterium | reverse complement strand
GGTTAACAGTGAAAATCCCTCATCCTCCGAGCGCGACGGCGCGTGGTGCCACGCCACTGCTTCCAAAACCGGCAACGGCAAGCCCAACGTGCCAAGCAGGCACGCCGCGAGTTCGTCGTCCTGTTCGTCTGGAAAGAACCGCTGCGGACCCTCGAAGCGGCGGTCACGGCGGACGCCAAAAAGGACTGACCCGCCTACAGCGGTCGCCATTTTTTTGGCTTGTGAGATCGAAAACGAAGCGAACTTCCCCCAACGCCTGAAACGACTATGAAACTCAACATCGATAAAGACAAGCTGCTGAAGAACAAGTTTTGGATCATGCTGGCGCTGGCCGTGCCGATGATTTTGGCGGCGCAGTACATCATGATGGTGCCCGTGGCGGAAGAGATCGACAAGCAGAAGAAAAAGGTGGCGATGGAGCTCAAGAAGCCCGTCAATCCGCCGTTCTACAATTCCGAAAACATTCAGTCGCGGCTCGATCAGGCCGCGGCGATCACGAAGAAAGAGCACGACTGGTGGGGCAAGCTGTACGCCAAGCAGGCCGCCGACTTGTTTTGGCCGACGAAGTTCGAAGAGGTTTATCCTTTCGCGGACGGCAAGTTTCTCCGCGAGCTCAAGTACCTCGACCTCGGCACGGCGGGCGTCCCGGACGACAAACACCACCTCTCCGGCAAACTCGTCAGCCGCGACAATAACGCCATCACGGTCGTCGGCAAGGACAACAAGAAGCACCGCTTTTTCCGCGTCGGCAAGAATGAAATGAAGCTCGACAAGGGCGTCGCCTTCTTCGACCTGCAACTGGATAAAGACGTTGAGGTGACGTTTCAGACGGGGCGTTATTTCAACGACAAGCTGAGCGATACGGAGCAAGCGACCTATTTGAAAGAGTATGCCTCGCAGATTCGGCCGCTCCTGGATATCGTCGAGCCCGTTCAGGAAGACGGCAACGGGGTGGTGATTTTGAAAGATTGGCTGGTCCCCAAGACGCGCGAGCTGCCGCCGGCGACCGTTCGCTTCTTGCGTTTCGTGCCGTCGCCCTGGAAGGCGGATGCCGATATTTCCGAAGAGGCCTGGCTCGCGCAGGAAGATCTGTGGATTCAAAAAGAGATCTACCGCTTGATTCGCCAGGCGAACGATTACGTCGGCAAAATGGAAGGCAAGGGCGTGGCGGGGCTGAACAAGACGGCCACGTTCAAAAACACCTATTTCGAACTGGGCCTCAAGCTGCTGTCGGCCGATAAACTTCAAGTCACGATCAAGAATCTGCAAAATCGCCGGCAGAAACTCGAAGTGAAATTCCGCGTGCAACTCACCGACGACAAGGGAGGCGCCAGCGAACCCGAGAAGATCACCATCGAAGGCGAACCGCTCGATCCGATGGGCACGAATGACATCAAGGGCAAGCCCAAGGATTCGTTCACGCAAGTGATCGATCTGCCCCCCGGGCTCAACCGCACCGGCATCGCCAGCGTTGAGCAGGCGTTGACGTGGGATACGGCCGCGGTTCGCCGCATCGATCATATCGCCATCGGTTCGCTTTCGGCCGATGAGATCGCACTGAACAATCGCGCCTTTCCCGACGGAGTCAAGCCGCTCATACCCGAGCCGAAAATCGAAGCGGCGGCTCAGCCCGAGGGTGGCGGTGAGCGCAATGCGGTCCGGCCCATGCCGTTCAATCCCGGCCCGGGCGGCATGCCCGGCGGCATCAATCCCATGGTCGCGGTCAACGGCCTGATCCGTAATCGTTACTCCGAAGACCCGACCGAACAAACGCGGCGCATTCCCATCGCGATTTCGCTGATCGTCGACCAGGAACACGTCGACCGCGTGTTCACGTCCTTCGGCAACTCGAAATTCCGCTTTGTGCTTAACCAGTGGTTGATCAATCGCTATCCTTTGTCGGTGCGGCCGAATCTCGTCGTCCACGAGAAGACGGGGCCTCTCGGCTTTCCCAAAGGTCCTCAAGGCCCCCAGGGGCGTCCGCGGCCGATCGGCGCTTCGCCCGAAGGAGCCGAAGCCGGCGGCGGCGAGGAAGATTCGGGATCGAACCTTGAATTAGTGCTTTACGGCACGGTGACGTTGTACAATCGGTTTCCGCCGCGCGAGCTTCCGAAGGCGGACCTCGCCGCTCCGAAACAATAATCGGGCGCTTTTGCCCGTCCGCAAACCCAACGTGTCGCCCGGGTTGTTCGTCGATCAAGTGTCGCAGGAAAGCGGGTTCCACGGGACCGCTTTCCCCTGGAGATCTCTCATGAAAATGAAAGTCGACCTTTCGGGCCTCAAGAGTTTCTTCCTCGACAAGGGTGAAAAAATCGGCATGGCCGTCTGCGTGGCGGTCGCCGGCGTTCTGGTCGGCTACGGCATCACGCACAGCAACGGCGCCGCGGCGGTGCCCGGATCGGGGCGGTCGTATAAGCAGGCTCTCCTCGACAAGAAGAACGAGATCAAATCGAAACTGGATGGCGGCACGGCGCTTGACGCCAATGCGCCGGCGGGCCCCGCCATCGGCAATACGCCCGAATGGCCCAGCAGCACGCCCGATTTCCCCTGGAC
>JBAXFO010000839.1:0-2559 GCA_037139885.1 Planctomycetota bacterium | reverse complement strand
GGCTTGACAGACCGGGCAGAGGGCGGCCATCGCTCGAGTTTCCGTGTTCGACGGGGTGGACCACCGCTACTGTAGCACAACATCCCCGTCCATGGGGAGGCGGATTTATGCAGGCAAGGCGGCAATGAAGCGGCGGACAAGGGCGCGCAGTTTCTTCTCGGCCGTGTTGGCGACGGCGATGATGTCGACGAGATTCGCCGGTTCGAGGGCGTCGGGCAGACATTGATCGGTGATGACCGACAGCCCCAGGATCTTCATTTTCGCATGCACGCCGACGATCACTTCCGGAACGGTCGACATGCCGACGACATCGGCCCCGATGCCGCGCAGGAAGCGATACTCGGCCCGCGTTTCCAGGCACGGTCCGGGCACGGCGACGAAGACCCCTTTTTGCACCGTGATCTTCTCTTCGAGGGCCAAACGCTGGGCCAGGGCGATGAAATCGGGGTCGTACGGGCGCGACATATCGGGGAAGCGTTCGCCCAGACGCGAATCGTTCGGGCCGATGAGGGGATTGTCGCCCAGGAGGTTGATCTGATCGTCGATGAGCATGATATCCCCCTTGTTCCACTGGGGATTCATGCCGCCGCAGGCGTTGCTGACGATGAGCGTCTGGCAGCCCAAGGCTTTCATGACGCGGACGGGGAAGGTGATCTTTTGCAGCGAATAGCCTTCGTAAAAATGGAAGCGGCCTTCCATGGCGATCACGGGCTTGCCGCCGAGTTGGCCGCACACGAGTTGGCCTTTATGAGACGGCGCCGTCGAGTGCGGAAAGTGCGGAATCTCGCCGTAAGGGAGTGTGAGCTCGGCCTCGATGTCTTGCGTGAGCCCCCCCAGGCCGGTGCCGAGAATGATGCCGATGGAGGGGGTCGCCTTCCAGCGCGCCTGGATGAAGGCCTTGGATTCTTCGATCTGGTCGTACAATTCCGGCATGGGCGTGGACCTCGTCGGGGGACTCGCTGGGCGGATGGCCGCCAGGACCGTTATATTCAATGTGGTGAAAAATCAACCCAGGCCTCCCGCGCGCCGCGGAGCCTTGAGAGAAGGACGCCATGGCTGTCAACCTGACTCCGCAATATCTCGAAGCCGACGCCGAGTACAAGAAAGCTCGTACGCCCGACGAGAAGCTCGAATGCCTCAAGCGCATGTGGATCGAACTGCCCAAGCACAAGGCTTCCGAGAAAGTGCAGGCCGATCTCAAGACGAAGATGGCCGACCTCCGCGACGCCATTGAGACCAAGAAAGGGCAGAAGAAGGGGGGCGTGAGCCACAAGGTCGTCCGCCAAGGCGCCGGGCAGATCGTCCTTCTGGGGGGAGCGAACGCGGGCAAGAGTCGGCTCTTGACCCGACTCACCCGTGCGACCCCCGAAGTGGCGCCGTACCCCTTCACGACCCGCGAGCTTCATGTCGGCATGATGGACTGGCAGGACGTCAAAATCCAACTGATCGACACGCCCCCCATCACCGCCGATTTCATGGAGCCGTACCTTTCGAACATCGTGCGTGCGGCCGACGCCGCCGTGCTCATGATCGATCTCGCCGACGACGACGGCCCCTTCGCCGCCGAGACCGCGATCGAACGCCTGCAAAACGTGAAAACCCAGCTTGTCGGCCAGAAGGATTACGCCAGCGAAGACTTCACGATCGAGCAGATCAAGACGATGATCGTCGCCAACAAGATCGACGCCGAAGGAGCCGCGGATCGGCTCGAGATCGTGCGCGAAATGTTCGCGGGCAAGTTTCCGATCCATACGCTGGCGGCCGAAACCGGACAGGGATTGGAAGAGCTGCGGACCGCCCTTTACGAGTTTTTGGAAATCATTCGCGTCTACACCAAACAGCCCGGCAAACCGCCCGACATGACCTCGCCATTCACCTGCCCCATCGGCAGCGCGCTGATCGAGATGGCCGAATTGGTGCATCGCGATTTCGCTGATAACCTGAAATCCGCCCGGCTCTGGGGCGTCGGCGTCTTCGACGGGCAATCGGTGAAACGCGACCATGTGTTGCACGATAAAGACATCGTCGAGCTGCATCTTTGAATGGAACGAATTGACGGGCCCCGACGAATCGACACGACAATCGCCGCCTCGATCCGACGAAAATGATCCTCTGCCTGCAAATGCTCTTGGAGGGCAGCTAGCGTCGTCCAGACTGAATTTTCGGATGCTATCGTTGCAGGTAGCCCGACGCGTAAGCGAGGGTTGACGGCATACCTCGCTTACGCGTCGGGCTTCCAGGGATGGCCTCAGCTCGTTGACTAAAAGAACCAGATGCCAAATTCGAGGAGCAGCGATGCGATCGATCAATGGAAAGCGAACCGGGCTGATTTGGACGCTGTTGCTTGCGAGCGTTTCCCCCAGTTGGGGCGAGGAGCTCGAGGGGTCGCTGTCGGTGGCCGGCAATCGCATCACGGTGCAGGCGCTGCGCGAGGATCGGTCGCCCGCCAACAATGCGGCCGTGCGCCTCGTCCGGGATGGGAAGACGATCGTCGAGGGGCGCATCAATCACCAGGGTTTTTGGGTGACGGAAGCGGCGAAAGCGGGGGCGTATGAGATT
>JBAXFO010000838.1:0-2561 GCA_037139885.1 Planctomycetota bacterium | reverse complement strand
AAAAAACAGAAGAGCCCGGCGAACGCCGCCGGGCTTCTTCTGCTATGGGGAAGAGTGGTGCCGAGAAACGAAAAGATCGTCCCTCGCAAGCAGAACGCCAGGGGCAGGAGGACTTGCGCGAAGATTCCGAAGAAATCTTTCATAACGGTTTGCGGCGCCAAACTCAGGCAGGCTCGTTGGCGTTATCTTCTTGTCAAAAACGGTTTACGTCGAAACTCCCGATGTCGGCTTGAGCCTATTTACCGGCAGAATCGGAAAATTCCGTCCCAACTCCCCCATTCGACCAAATCGTGAACTACAGTTGCTTGGGTTAATAAGCCAAAAATGACTTTCGAGCGAGTTGGAACGATGAATCGCAATACAGATGTCCAGTATGATCGCGCGTTTCCCATCGAGTTGATGATGGTTCCCGCCATTGTGGGGACGTTGGTGTGGATGTGCGTGCTGGTGTCGGGATTAGGCTTCTAATCGATTCGAAGTTTGAACGCTTCGCCCAAGCATGCGGTCATAACCTCAACAAATCCGAAGACACAGCCCGCGAAACCGTTTGGCTTATCCAGACGGGCTCGCGGGCTGCGTGCGTTGAACATCAAAGACCGCCCGGCCACGCGGAGTGCGACCGGGCGGTTTTGACGTTAGTTGCTGAACTCGGGTCGGCGCTGGGCTAGCTGCTGTTGCAACCGGGCGACGATCGACGAGTGCATCTGGCTGACGCGCGATTCGCTCAGGTCGAGCGTCGAGCCGATTTCCTTCATCGTCATATCTTCGTAGTAGTAAAGAATGATGATGAGGCGTTCGTTGCGGTTGAGGCCGCGCGTGACCAGACGCATCAGGTCGCGGTTTTGGATCCGGTGCGTCGGATCTTCGGCCTTCTTGTCCTCGAGAATGTCGATCTCGCGGACGTCCTTATAGCTGTCGGTCTCGTACCATTTCTTGTTGAGGCTGACGAGGCTCACGGCCGTGGCGTCGCCGGCGACTTTCTGAAACTCTTCGATCGACACGCCCAGTTTCTCGGCCATCTCATCCGCTCGCGGCGGCCGGCCGAGGTGGGCTTCGAGTTGCTTGCGCGCTTCCTCGAGCTTGGTATGTTTGCTGCGCACCAGACGAGGCACCCAGTCCATGGTGCGGAGTTCGTCCAGCATGGCGCCGCGGATGCGGGGCACGCAGTACGTTTCGAATTTGACGCCGCGCTCGAGGTCGAACGCATCGATGGCGTCCATGAGTCCGAAGACTCCGGCGCTGATGAGATCGTCGAGGTCGACGCCGTCGGGCAATCGAGCCCAGATCCGTTCGGCGTTATACTTCACCAGGTGAAGGTAACGCTCGACGAGTTGATTGCGCAACTCGACGTTCGGTTCGGTTCGGTAATCGCGCCACGTCTGCTGGATGTCCGTATCCACGTGCGTCGTCACCATGGATTCCTCCCTGATGAAGGCAAGAGACGCCGATTCGAGCGCGACTCTTCGGAGTGGGCCGAGAGTCGCCATCCGCCGCACGTGCAACATTCCGGTGAAACTCCTGAGTCCCGCCCGCCTTCGCTCAAGCGAAGGCGCAGCGCGGCCCATAGCCCATGGTCGCGTTCGAAACCCCCCGGTTCCGAACTCGGCCCCGCAACGTCTGTTCGTCGGATGAAATCGCTTTCCGCTTGCCGGTCCCGTCTTGTCAGCGCCCTGCCAGAACCTCTGGAAATCACGCACGAATGCGCCCCTTCCAGCGATCCCCCGCGGCAAGCCGCTGACGGTGAAATCACTCGCGTCGTCCTTATCGGTCAGCGTCGTTTGAGTTCTTAAGAAAAACTCGGACGCCCCCTCGAATGGCTCAGTCCGGCGTTCGTCTCGTGCGCACCTTCAGCAATGTTCGGCCAACTTGCCGAAACCAGCAAAATCCCCCGATCTTGCCTTTGCCGAAGAGCCGCGAACGCGATCGGGCGACGCGATGCCCGTGTCACGACTGGTCCAAAACCCATGTCTTCGAGGGAGCGGGGATATAGCACGTCCGTTTGAGATGTCTAGCCGAAAATGAGCTCAAAAATGAGAGACCCGCAGCACGGCCCCTTCAGGCATGTTGACATGGCGACGTTTCGCCGAAATGTGCGGACGTAACCCCTACGCAAACCGTCGCCAACACCAACAAACGACAGCGCTCGGGAACGCGCGCGCCGCCATGCCCGCGCCGTTCGACGCTTCGCCGCTTTCAATCATGTGAGGTAGGATTTCGCGAATTCATCCATCCCATCGCGCTCCGCGCGAGACGTCGGCAGCGGGCGGAGCGAAATGAGAACGGTCCATTTCGCGGCACGCCGGAGCCAATACGCCCAGCGCCGAATTCGCCCGTTCCATTGCCGTTAACCTCGGCGATTGACGGCCGGCGAACCTCCGCTCCCCACGAAACGCGATCCCTCGGTCGCCGTCGCCGAACTCCGGTGATCGCGGTCATGGACCGCCGGCGCCCCCCCGTTTTCACCGTTTGCCGCGGTGAATGACGGTGCGGTGGCCATCATCGCCGCCCTCGCCCCGGCCACGCCCGCGCGGGGAAACCCCCGTGTGGTCATGTCGATGATC
>JBAXFO010000837.1:0-2562 GCA_037139885.1 Planctomycetota bacterium | reverse complement strand
ACCTTGAGCCGTTGGATTTTAGCGGTGCGGTTGTGCAGGTCTTCCTTGTTGCCGTCGACCATGCACGGGACGATGACTTCTTTGTTTTCCATGACGGCAGTGACAAGGGCGGGGAGCTTTTCCGGAGCGCCGCAATAGCTGCGGAGCAGGAACGGCTCGCCATGGACGTGGTTCCACCATTCGCCGCCGGCATACGCCTGATACCACCAGTTGCCGATGCACGTCTCGCTGGCGCCGCCGTTGTAGAAGAAGACGGCAATCTTGCCCGGCTCGGCCCAGTCCATCGTGGGCTTCCATTCGTTGGGACGCAGACCGTTGCGGCCGATGTTGTGCTTGATGACTTCTTGCGGATGAACGCCCTTCACGTCGCGCACTTTGCGATAAATGATCAGGTTCTTTTCCTTGTCGACCGCCTCGACGCGCATCAGCACGATATTCGTCGATTGGCCGACGACCTGACCGAAGCTGTGCGGCACTTCGATGTACGCCAGAGCAGGCCAACCGAGCGCGAACGTGAGGGCGAGGGCGATCGCGACGATGGATAGGCGTTTGACGATCATCGAGAAATCTCCATCCGGAGTCGGGAATCTTCTGCGTGCCGTTTCTCCGAAAGAAAAGCGGCGGCATTCCGTTTACGTATTTACCCCAAAGGGGTTTAATCCCATAGCCCAGGGTCGCGCAGCTCACCCTGGGTTAGCGACCGATTGGAACCGTTTTCCCCAAGGGGATACATCGCAGCCATCGGCTCCAGGCGATGTATCCCTTTCAGGGAAAATCGTCCCCCGCTGACCTCGACCCAGGGTGCGCTGCGCGACCCTGGGCTTTGAGATGTAACTCCGTTGGAGTAAAAATCTCAGGTTAACCCTGCCCCCCGCTCACTTCGCTTCGAGCCGTTCTTTCGCGGCTGCGGCGAACGGGGTGTCGGGATAATCGCGCGTCACGCGTTCGAGCAGCCGCACCATTTGCTCGCGGTTGCCCGATTCGCGATACGCCGTGGCCGCTTCGAGGAGGGCGGCGGCGCTCAGCTCCGGATAATCGTACGTCGTCGGCACGGCCAAGAACGCGGTGGCGGCGTCGGGGAAGCGTTTTTGCTCGAGCCGGCAGACGCCGATTTGGAATTGAGCCTTGGCCCCCAATTCCGCTGCCGTGCGGCCGACCACGATCAGATAGTTGTTCACCGCCGCGTCGTGGTTCTTTTGCTGCTGCAGAGCCCAGCCCATGCCATAGCGAGCGTCATCGATCCACGGGCTATTGGGGAAGGCCGCCGCGACGCGTTCGAACGCTTGATAGCTTTCCGCCCAGGCCTTCTGCAAAGCGTAGGCGTGGCCGAGCCGCAAGAGGGCGCGGTCGCTGAGGCCGGGGATGTTTTGATATTGGCCGTTGTCGCGAAACGTGACGAGCCGTTTGATCGCTTCGGGATACTGCTTCTCGGCGATCAAGACATCGCCCGAGCGGTAAAGCGCCCAGCCGAGGTTTTGGCTCTTGGGATTGCGGGCGACGGCTTCGAACTGGGCCATGGCCCCCTTCGTATTCCCCTTGGCCAGGAGAATGGCTCCCAGACGCAGGCGGATCTTTTCGGTCAGATCGACATTCGGTTCCTTGTCGAGAACATCGTTCAGCAAAGCCGCGGCCGCGTCGAGTTCGTTGCGTTGGCTTTGCAGTTCCGCGAGTTCGAAGCGGGCGTCGAGCGACAGCGGCGTTTCCCCGAACTGGTCGATGAGGCTCTTGTAAAGATCGCGCGCTTTCTTCTCGGCGGGCGTCACGGGCGTCTGATGCAGGGCGACGCGCGGCAACGGCAACTTCGCGGCCGCCGGCCCGGCCTTGGCCGCCAGGTCCTTCGCGACGGCGAGTTGGGCCGCTTCGATTTCCGGCCCCGCAACAATGCGATTCACCCACGCGGCTTCATACAACATTCGCGCCCGCGGCTCCAGGAAGCTCGGCTCGGCTTTCAATTGATCGGCGGTCGATTCCAAATACGTCCCGGCGTCGCGGACGATTTTGAACCCTTCGCCGATCTCATTTTGCCCTTTCGCCGTCTCCTTCGGGTTTTGCAACAGCTTCTTGCCCGCCTCAATGCGGAGCAGGCCTTCTTCCTTGAGCGTCTGGCCAAACCGCAGCGCCGCTTCGACTCCCTCCGCCGACTTCAGCGATTGTTTCACGACCGCATCGAACAACGCGCGAGCCTCAGGAAGTTTCCCGGCTTCGCGCAGAGCAGCCGCCTGATGGTAGCGGAGCAACATCACGAGATTCGCCCGATCGGCGTCCTTGGCGAGGTTCGCTTCATTCTGCTCGCGGGATTTTTGCAGGATGTCCGCCGCTTCAGGAGCTTTGTTTTGAGCGCGGAGCAATGTCGCCAGACTGATGGCGGCGAGGGGGGCGACTTTCGCCTGGCGGAGCGGATCCTGGGTGAAGCGGCGCAATTCGTTCATGCCGCCGCCGACATCGCCCTGCTCCCCGGCCTCAACACCCTGGAACTCCGCGCCGTCGACGAAAGCGGCAACACCGCTAGCCGCAGCGTCCCCATCACCCGCGCCACCACATCCCCTCTCACCCTTGCCACCA
>JBAXFO010000836.1:0-2563 GCA_037139885.1 Planctomycetota bacterium | reverse complement strand
AGCGGCGATCGTAGCGTTCGCTTCCGAGGGGAAATCTTTCATCGGGCGGCGCACATCCATGTCGTCCTTGTGCCAGCGCCAGCCGACGAGGCCTTTCTTGTCGAACTGTTCAAACACCATCCAGGCCAGCTCTTCATTGTGCTGACAAGGAATGAGGGCGACGCCCTCAAGGGGATCGAGCAGGAAAATATCGATCTTGCGAAGTTCGCGATGATTGTCCTTGAACGCGTCCTGCGAATGATCGAGCTCCTTACGAGCGTCGTCAATGGCGATCAAGGTTTCGCGCGTGGCCTTCTTTTCCGACAGCCGGTCGATGGACAACCGCAGGCGGAGGGAATCGAGATAGTGCGTACGAAGCGAGGCCATCACGCTTCGCAGATACGGGGTGGCGCGGGCCGCCTCGGGATAATTCCAGAGGCGAATCACCTTCAGCCGACGCGTCTTCGATTTGGACTTGCGCGGGCGTCTCATGGCGGGCCTCCTCTCTAAGAGTGAAGAGGGCTGAAACCCGAGAAGGATCTCAATCCTCTATACCATTCTAGATCCGACTTTCGGGGAAGAGAGGCAAATCCGCCCGATATGTCCTTTTTTTTGACACAGGGGTGTCAATCGTGAAAAATGGAACGAAGAATTCCGCACAGCGAGCGAATTTTCGGTTGGCGGGCGGACTTGGAGGCAAAACGGCGTTCTGATCGTCAACGATAAGAAGCTTCTCGAACCAGCTAAACGCTATTAGCTAATAACATTTATATATTCTTGGAACTTGACATCGACTCCAACGGGACGTTACCGGACGCAAGCCATCGATCGCTCGCCAACGTCGCCAGCCAACAGACGACCGCATAACCCAACACGATCGACCACTCCGCGCCGCCGAGCGGGGCCATCTCGAAGAATCGCCGCGCCGGTTCGAAATACATCGCCGTCAGATAAATCGGCAGGGCCAGCAGTCCCAAAAGGCGAAAGCCGGCGTCGTTCGTTGCGGCGGCGGGTTCGCCGTCGGTGAGGGCTCGAAAGAGGGTCGTGATTCCCAAGAGGATCAGCATCGACAAGAACATCGTCCGCACCAGACGTTCGTCGCCGGGGTAGAGGTGGATGCCGTGCCAGAGAATCGCGACGCCGCCGAGGCCGAAGATCACGCCCGTGCGGATCGCGAAGCTGAGCGTTTCGGCCACGAACGGACGCTTGGAAACCCGTTTCGCCCGCTGCCGGCTGAACGCGATCGCCAGTCCCGGAATGCCGATGACCGACCAATTCAGCAACGTCACCTGCTGCGGCACATAGGGAAAAGGCAGCCCCAGGCCCGCATAGGAGGCGACGATCAAAATGAACGAATAGACGTTCTTCACCAGAAACAGCTTGGCGCTGCGGCGTATATTGCGAACGATGGTGCGGCCTTCTTCCAGCGTTTCGGGCAGAAGCTCGAAGCGGTCCTCTTGAAGCACCAGGCCCGCCACGCGTTTGCTGGCCGCGCTGCCGGAACCCATGGCGATGCCCAGATCGGCATGCTTGATGGGCAACACATCGTTGACGCCATCGCCGATCATCGCCACCCGGCGGCCGTCCGCCTTAAGCGATTCGACAATCGTCACCTTTTGCTGCGGAGCGATGCGGCCAAACACGCCGCGCTCGCGAATCAGCTGAGCGGCATGCGGCGAACGGGCGAGTTCGTCGCCGCTCACCACCGCATCGCGGGCCATCGGCAGATGGAGATGACGCACCGTGCCCTGCACCGTCTGTGGATTGTCGCCAGAAATGACCTTAAAATCAATCCCCTGGACCGCCAGAGCCTCGAGCACCGCGCTGGCGCCCGGCCGTAGTTCGTCCGCCAAACCCAGAAGCGCCAGCGGGCGAAGCGGCACATCGGGCAGTTCGGCCGCATCGGTCAAGGAGGTCTTGCCGTCGGCTTCCGCGAAGAGGAGCAAACGCAGGCCGCGTTCTTGGCTTGAGCGCACGAGTTCGTCGAACGACCCGTCGAGAACGCTACTGCGCTGGCGCAGCGACTCGATCGCGCCGAGCACGAATAACCGCGGAACACCATCATGAAGGACGCGCAGAGCCGAATATCGCAAGCTCGATTTGAACGGAATTTGATCGAGAAGTTGGACGGCGACCGTGCCGACCGCTTGCCGGATCGCCCCAATATTGCGGTTGTCGCGATCGACCGACGCGGAGGCGAACCAGCCGAGCGCCTGGCGGATCGCGACGATATCGGGCGTCGCGTTGCTATTTGGGATCGCGTTGTTATCGGGGATCGCGCCGAGGCCGTGGACAAATTCGAGCGTTAGCTTGTTTGTGGTCAGCGTGCCCGTCTTGTCAGTGCAGATGACGTCGATGGAGGCCATGGTCTCGATGGCGCTGAGTTGCTGGACGAGCACGCCGCGGCGGCCCAAGGCGACGGCGCCGACGATGAACGAGATGGTCGCCGCCAACACCAAACCTTGCGGCACCATGGTCGTGATGGTCGCCGCCACGCGCCGGACCGCGTCGTCGGCCGAGACGCCGAGGGCCCACCAGCCGATGAGGTGCATGCCGCACATGGCTAAAGCGGTGTACGAAAGAA
>JBAXFO010000835.1:0-2566 GCA_037139885.1 Planctomycetota bacterium | reverse complement strand
AAAACGCCCTACGACAACGTCGACCTGATCGTCGTCCGTGAAAATACCGAGGGGCTGTATGCGGGGATGGAGCATGTCGTCGTGCCCGGGGTGGTCGAAAGTTTGCGGCTCGTGACGCGCGAGGGCGCCGAGCGGATCATTCGCTATGCGTTTGAAATGGCCCGCACGCTGGGGCGGCGGAAGATCACGGTCGTGCATAAGGCGGATGTGCTGCCGCTCAGCGATGGCCGGTTCCTCGAAATCGCCAAGCAAATCGCCGATGATTTTCCGTTCCTCGAATGGGAGGAGATGTCGATCGATCATTTGGCGCTGGGTCTGGTGCTGCATCCGGAGCGGTTCGATGTGCTCGTCATGGAGAATTTGTTCGGCGACGTGATGAGCGATTTGTGCGCGGGCTTGGTCGGCGGCTTAGGACTCGTGCCAGGGGCGAACATCGGCCATCGTTATGCCCTGTTCGAAGCGGTGCACGGCAGCGCGCCGGACATCGCCGGGCAGGGGAAGGCGAACCCGATCGCCCTTTTGCGTTCCGCAGCCATGCTGTGCGACCACATCGGCCAGCGCGAGCCGGGGCGCCGCATCGAGCATTCCGTCCGCGCCACGCTCAAGGCGGGCAAAGGCCTCACGCGTGATCTCGGCGGCGACGGCAACACGACCACGCTGACGGAACAGTTGATCGCCAACCTGTAACTGGACTACTCGAATTTTCCGAGGGTTTCCGCCATGGCTTACCGCGTCACGCTCATTCAGGGCGGCGGCATCGGCTACGATCTGGTTCCGGCCGTGCAAAAAATCTTGCACGCGGCGGGCGTCGACATTGTCTTCGAAGAGTTTCTCGCAGGGGGCGAAGCTCAGGCCCAGGGCCAGGATCCGCTGCCGCCGGCGATGCTCGAGTCGGTCAAGAAGACCGGGGTCGCTCTCAAAACCAAGTTGCTGTCCTCGCCGAAAGATCCGCGGCACAATTTTAACATTGAGCTGCGGGCGAAGTTGGGCGTTTTCGCCGCCGTGCGGCCGATCAAAAACATTCGCGGGCTCAAAGCGCGGTTTTCGGGCGTCGATCTGTTCGTGTTACGTGAACTTACTGAAGACCTTTACGCTTCCATCGAGCATGAGGTTGTGCCGGGCGTGGTGCAAAGTTTGAAGGTCGTCACCGAAGTTGCCAGCAAGCGTATCTTTCGCTTCGCCTTCGACTGGGCCAAACGCCATGGCCGCAAGACGATCACCTGCGTTCACAAGGCGAACATTCTGAAGTTGGCCGACGGTTTGTTTCTCGAAGCGTTCCGCGGCATCGCGAAGGAGCATCCCGAAATCGCGGCCAAAGAGATCATCGTCGACAACTGCTGTATGCAACTGGTTTCGAGGCCGCAGCAATTCGACGTGCTGGTCATGGGGAATTTGTACGGCGACATCGTCAGCGATCTGGGAGCCGGGTTGGTCGGCGGCATCAGCGCGACGTCGGGCATCAATGTCGGCGAAGGCGTCAGCATCTACGAAACCTTTCACGGCGCGCGCCGCGAAGAGATCGGCGGCCCCGATCGCGCGAACCCGCTGCCGCTTTTGTTGCCGACGATCGAACTTCTCGGCGGCATCGGCGAGCCCAAAGCCGCGGCGCGCATTTTGGCCGCGCTCGAAACGGTTTTGACCGAAGGCAAGACTCTGCCCCGCGATCTGGAGGGCACGGCCAGCACGACGGAAGTGACCGACGCGATTATCGCGGCGATGGGGTGAGTCGTTCCGACTGCGCCTCGGAAATCGACGTGGATTGGCGTCGTCATGAATCCCCATTGTCTTCATCGGTACAATGAGCGAAGGCGAGTCCTTCTCTCCGGTGGGTGACGATGCGTCGTTTGCTGGTTCTCTTGGCTCTTCTCCTGGCGTTGCCGTTGTTTGGGCAATCTCCGTCGGCGGCGTACAAGATCCACTTCGATCCCGCGCGCGACGTCACGCTCCTGGACGCGAACGCCGCGGGCACGTCAGGGCTGTTCGTGAAGGTGCGGTTTTCGATCACCGTCGAGGGGACTGCGGCCGACGATCCCAACACGCAGTACAAGATTCTGGTCGAAGAGAATGGCCACAAAGTTCACGAAGACGATGTCCCCCGGCCAACGCCGAGCGACGATCTTGCCGTGGTGTTGGCGATGGATACCAGCGGCAGCATGAAGAAGCACGGGCGAATGGAAAAGGCTCGGCACGCTGCGGAGGTTTTCGTCAAACGGCTTCCCGCCCGGGCCGAGTGCGGGCTGATTCTCTTCGATCACGAAATCCGGACGGAATTGACTCCAGCGACCGATCGACAGCCGCTTCTCAAGGCGGTGGCCGTCGCACAGCCGCGCGGGGGCACGGCGTTTCTCGATGCCGTGTCGCGCGGCATCAAAATGCTCGCGGACGCCCCGCCGCTCAAAAAGCGTTACATCGTTTTGATGACGGATGGCGTTGATCTCAACAGCGCCGCCGTGCTCGCCCAGGTCATCGACGAAGCGAACCGGAACAAAGTCCACGTCGTGACGATCGGCATCGGCGAGCCGGGACGGCAGGAGAAGGTGAGTACGGTCCTGGTTCTCGACAAGAG
>JBAXFO010000834.1:0-2571 GCA_037139885.1 Planctomycetota bacterium | reverse complement strand
GTCGCAGGCTCTTTGGCTGCAAAAGTTCCCCATCGGCGGCATCATTACCGAGACCGGCGGCAGCACCGGTCATGCCGCCATCCTCGCCCGTTCGCTGGGCATTCCGCTCGTCTCGGGTATGGTCGGCATTCGGCGTCAAGTGACGACGGGCGACCTCGTCGCCATCGATGGACGCGAGGGACACGTCCACATCAGGCCGGATGCGGAGACCGAAGCCGCGTATCGAAAGCTGCAGCGCGAATACGTCTTCCAGCGCGAGAAGCTCGTCGAGAATCGCGATCTGCCGTCGGTCACTCCCGATGGCGTGGAGATCGAACTGCTCGCCAACGTCAACGGCCCGGGCGATGCCGAGATGGCGGTCCGCAACGGCGCGACCGGCGTCGGCCTTTACCGCACCGAATACCTGTTCCTCACGCATCCCACGGTCCCCACCGAAGACGAGCAGTACGACGCGTATCGCAAGGTCATCGAAGCGTCGCCCAACCGCAAGATCACGATTCGCACTCTCGACATCGGCGGCGACAAGCTGGTTCCTTACCTCGGCAATCACCGCGAAGCCAATCCGTTCATGGGCTGGCGGAGCATTCGGCTCTCGACGGCGTACCCCGAATTTTTCCAAACGCAACTGCGGGCCATCTTCCGGGCCGCGCTCCATGGCGACGTGAGCCTGATGTTCCCCATGGTGAGCACCTTCGAAGAGGTCCGGCACATTAAAAAGATGATCCGGACTACGAAAGAATCCCTGCGGGCCGACGATGTCGAATTCGCCGACAACCTGCCGTTGGGCGTGATGATGGAAGTGCCGGCGGCGGCGTTGTGCATCGATACGCTCTTGCCCGAGGTCGATTTCATCAGCATCGGCTCCAACGATCTCATCCAATACGTGATGGCCGCCGACCGCGACAATCCGCGCGTGGCCCATCTGTGCGAGCCGTTCAATCCCCCCGTGCTGCGGCTTCTTGCGCACATTCTGCGGCACTGCCGGCGGGCGAACAAACCGGTGACGCTGTGCGGCGAGATGGCGGCCCGGCCGCGCTGCATGATCCCCCTGATGGGGATGGGGCTGCGCCGTTTCAGCATGAGCCCGGCCTTCGTGCCGACCATTAAAGAAGTGGCCCGGTCCGTCCGAATCGATCAGGCGCGCCATGTCGCCCGTAAGGTTTTGCGTTTGCGAACCTTCCGAGGCGTCCGCGAATACCTGTCGCGCGTCGTCGGGAAGCTTTGTCCGACCGTGACGTTCTCAGACACGCGAAAGTGATCGGGATGCGTTCGCCGCTCGCATATGCGTCGGGCTGCGGAATGGGATTGAATCCTCGGAGTCAAGCCATGAGCGATGAAGCCCCGCTGGTTCTAAAGCTTGCGTCGCTGCCGCGTAATCAATCCGGCCCGTTCCTGATCCTCGGCGTCGATAAAGACGCGAGCAAGGAAGCGATCGAGGCGGCCTGGGCGCAGCGGCTGATCGCCGCGCGGAAGAATCAGACGATCGTGCCGCTCGAAGACATCAACTGGGCGCGTGAGATCATCAGCGATCCCGAGCGCCGTCTGCGGGCGGACGCCATTAGCATGACGGTCGAAACCAGCGCCGGCACGCTTCGGCAGCTCGCCGAACGCTTCAAGCAAACGAGCGGCGCCTGCAAACCGATCGACATCGAGCCGGTCTTCGCCGATTACCAGCCGACCGTGCCGTCGGCCACCATCGACGAGATCCGCACGCAGGTGCCGACTCCGCGGATTCCTCGCGAGATGCCGGGAGCGCCGATTGTTCTGAAAGAGTCCATCCCCGAACCGCTCGACCCCTGGGCTTTTTCCTTGGCGAAACCCGAACCGCCAGCAGATAATCAAACCCGCGACCCTGCGGCGGAAGATTCCCAGTAAACAAACGACCCCTGGCCCCCTCCATGCCCATGAACGACGATTTGAAATCCCTGGCCGCTTCCGAAAACGACAACGACGTCGCCACGCTTGGCATGTCGTCGGTCTATCGCCTCTTCGAGGCCTTCATCGGCATGCGCGAGAAGAACGAGCGCCAGCACAAAGTCTTCGAGCAGACGTTAACCCGGGCCCGCGACACGCTGCAATCGAGCTTCAACTCCTTCGCGGCCGATACGCAGAAGGCCTTCCAAAACCTGCGCAACGAAGTCCATGGCGAAAAGCGTTTCAGCCTGTCGCTGCTCAACGAATTGCTCGACTTGGCCATCGAACTCGATCACATCGTCGCTTCTCGCCCAGCGGTCAACTGGCATGGCGACGAGGTCGATTCGGTCAATCGCTACATGGATTCGATCGAAGTGCAAAATCGCAAGATTCAAGAATCGCTGCGCACGTTCGGCGTCCATCCGTACGACGCGATCGTCGGCGCCGCGCGGGCGTGGGTGGACTTGAAGCGCTCGATGCACGGCTTGAAGCGGGCGTGGATGGCCTTGAAGCGCTCGATGCACGGCAGATGCCGCAGGCAGTGGCCGTGCAGGCGCGAGGCGTCGAAAATGCCCAGCGCCGGCCGGCCCGCGGCATTCCGGAAGAGGAAAGCGTACACCACGCTGTCGTTCGGGACGATCCCGCGCAGCGAGTACT
>JBAXFO010000833.1:0-2583 GCA_037139885.1 Planctomycetota bacterium | reverse complement strand
CCTCATCGACCGCCTCGAAAAAGTCGGCTTCGTCGAACGCAAGCGCTGCCTTGAAGACCGCCGCGTCATCTTCGTCAACATCACCCCCACTGGCCTTAAAACGCTCGCCGACATCGACGCCCCTTTGCAAACCTTGCAAGCACGCCTTCTCAACCACCTCACGCACTCCGAAAAACTCGAAGCGATTCGGCTTCTGGATCTGTGCCGGGCCGCGCTGCCGTAGGCGCCGTTCGCCCTACACATCGCCGTCCCAATCGTGTAAGATGCATTTATCGCAATCAAGGAGTTCGCTCATGGTCCGCATCCTGTCCATCGCGACGATAGTGGCCTGGCTGGCATCGGCGCCCGTCGCGGTTATGGCGTGCCCGCTGTGCAAAGACGCGATCGCCGCCACCGACGCCGAAGATGAAGTGAACAATCTTCCGGCCGCGTACAACCGCAGCATCTACATGATGATCGGCGTACCGTATGCGTCGCTGGGGTTTGTCGGCTTTTTGATTTACCGGGGCCTCAAGAAGAACGAGTCGTATTTCGAGCGAATGAAAGGCGACACGCAGGTTTGAGGTCTTGTTGGAGGTCTCTGACGGCGCCGTTCCCGCAAGATTCAAAGATTCAACCGATTTCTATCGCCTTTTGCAAAATCATCGGTTACGCTGCACGTTGTCCTACCCGCCGAGGATGTTGTCCTCGTCTTGCCAAGATTTCTCCCACCGCTGGCCTTGCCTCGCTTTGGAGGTTGTTTCATGCTTCGCTCGCCTTTGGCTTTGACGCTTGTACTTGGGTTTACCGCCGCCGCCTGGGGCGATCCGCCGACCGACGCCGCCGCGCGAGCGAAGGTGATCGGTCAGCCGACCGCGCTGGTCGTGCAGCCGGCGGAAGTGCTCCTCGAAGGACCGCGATCGCTGCAACAGATGATCGTCACAGGCAAATATGCCGACGGCACGGTCCGCGATTTGACGCCGCTGGTGGAATACGCGATCGATGGCCCGCTGGCGAGCGTCGAGGCGGAGGGCATGGTGGCGCCGCTGAGCAATGGCTTGGGCAAGCTCACGATCAAGGCGGGAGACAAGTCGGCGACGATTCCCGTAAAGGTGCAAAATTTCGAAGCCAACACGCCGGTGAGCTTTCGCAACGATGTCATCGCGTCGCTCAATGTCGGCGGTTGCAACATGGGGGCATGCCACGGAACGCCCAGCGGCAAGAACGGGTTCAAACTCAGTCTGCGCGGTTATGACCCGACATCCGATTACATCCAGCTGACGCGCGACGTTCTCGGCCGGCGCACCGACCGCAACGGCGAATCGAGCCTGTTGCTGCTCAAGGGGCTGGGCCGCGTGGCGCATGAAGGCGGCAGCCGTTTCCCCGCAAGCAGCGTGGCGGCCCAGATGCTCGCCCGCTGGTTCGCCGAAGGCTTGCGCGACGATGAACCGACGCTGCCCAGCCTGAGCCGCATCGATATCCTTCCCGGCGCTCGCCAGTTGAAAGAACCGTCACGCTGGCAGCAGTTGGCCATCGTCGGTCATTTCAGCGATGGCTCGAAGCGCGATGTGACGCGTCTTTCGGTCTTCACCAGCAGCGATGAAAATATCGCCAAGGTGTCCCCCACGGGCCTGGTCGAGTTCAACCAGAGCGGCGAAGTCGCGATCACCGTCCGCTATCTGATGGAACTCGTGCCGGTGCGGATCATCTATCTGGAGCCCAAGCCTGGCTTCAAGTGGACCAATCCCCCCGCCAACAACTATGTCGACGAGCATGCCTTCAACAAACTCAAGATGCTCAACATCCTGCCCTCGGACGTATGCACCGATCAGGAGTTCATTCGCCGCGTCTATCTCGATATTTGCGGCATCCTGCCGTCCGCGGACGATGTGCAAAAATTTCTCGACAGCAAAGATCCCGCTCGCCGGGCGAAGCTGGTCGACGATCTCCTCGAGCGTCCCGAGTATGCCGATTTTTGGACGCTGAAGTGGTCCGATGTTTTCCGCAGCACGAAGAAGACCCTCCAGGCCAAGGGAACGCGCACGTTTCAGAATTGGTTTCGCGGCAATCTCGACCGCAACACCTCGTTCGACGAAGTGCTCCGCGAAGTGATCACGGCCGGGGGCAGCACGTTCTCGAATCCCGCGGCCAGCTACTATCGCGTGGCTCGGGATCCGCAGAGCCTCGCCGAAACCACGGCCCAGCTCTTCTTCGGCATCCGCTTGCAATGCTCGAAGTGCCATAACCATCCGTTCGAACGTTGGACGCAAGACGATTACTACGGCATGGCCGCGTGGTTCGCCCGCGTCAAACTGCGTCCCGACGCTCTCGAAGGGGGCGATAAGGAAAAGAAGGGGGGAGCCGAAGTCGTCTATTCGTCGCGTGAGGGCGAAGTGACGCAACCGCGGACGGGCAAAGTGATGCAGCCCAAATTCATGGGGGGCCCGGCCGCCGCGGTGCCGCCCAATCACGATCGCCGTGAAGTGCTGGCGACTTGGATGACCTCGGCCGACAATGCGTTCGTGCCGAAGTCGATCGTCAACCGCGTTTGGTTTCACTTGATGGGCAAGGGGATCGTCGATCCCGTCGACGATTTCCGCGATT
>JBAXFO010000832.1:0-2587 GCA_037139885.1 Planctomycetota bacterium | reverse complement strand
CGGCGCCAGTCGAGATCCCATAAATCGACTCGGGCCAAATCAAGCCGCGCAAGAAATGATCCGAGGCGGCGACGATCGTGGCGGTGAGCAGCACCTTCCAATCGCGGTAGAAACTGAGAAACGCCAGCGAGCCGAAGATGTGGAAGTGCATCTCGATGCGGCCGCCGACGAGGTGAATGAGAAGGGCGCCCATCAGCATTTGCGCCATGGCGATGACGTGACGCGTTACGACCCAGCCCGGCGAGCGG
The DNA here is from genome assembly GCA_037139885.1 of Planctomycetota bacterium. Classification (GTDB taxonomy): domain Bacteria; phylum Planctomycetota; class Planctomycetia; order Gemmatales; family Gemmataceae; genus JAIEPT01. Next base: position 2,339 of record JBAXFO010000832.1, on the reverse strand, counting down.
AACGCCAACGCGACGGGTAAGGAAATAATCGCGGCGCCCAAGCCGACCGCGGCCCAGACATGCGGGTGCGTGTGACTCAGCGCCCCGGCCCACGCCCGCGGCGAGATCCAAACCGCAATGCCGATCGCCGCCAACCACTGAAAGATCAAGAGGCCGGCGAACAGGCGGTCCGTGCGCTCGTACACCGACTGCAACGATCGGGCGGCAAGAACCTTGCTGCGATCGACTTCCTGGCGCGAGGCCGGCGTTTGGGGCAACTGCATGATCATGGATCGAGTTCCTTCGTGTTTCGTCGGGATTCTCGTTCCCAGGCAGAGCCGGCGAACGAGATGCTTCAATAGAGCAAACACCCGTAAACCTTCGTCTCGTTTTGTTCCGCGTCTTGCCCGTTCAAAAGATTGATCAAGGAGCGCCGGCCCACATTGTCTCCCGCATGGCTGCCCGGCCGAGTGATGCCGCCGCGGAATCGAACCGCACCGCCGGCATCGATGTACAGCACCTGACCGGACGTCGTCGCCCCGAGCCCCTTCGCTCGCTCGCCCTTCGTGTCGCAAGAAACGCGAACGCCGGGGATCGCCATCGCGGCATCCCACGACGGCGTTCGCTCCCAGCCCGAGGCAACATCATCGGGCCGCACGAAAATAATCTCGGCTCGTTGTTGATCGCCGGCGCTCCGCACGATTTCGGCAAAAGACTTCAGGCTCGCGGCAAAACACGGGCAATGCGGATGCGCGAACAACAGCAGCACGTCGCGGTCTTCACGAACCGGCGCGTCCGGCGCCATGCTGCTTTGCTCTTGGGCTTGCGACGTAAAGAAGCCAACCGCCCAAAGTCCCGAAAGATTGGCGAGCAGCCAAACGAAAATGATCAGCGTTGCAATCGACCTTCGAGCTGTATTGAACATGACGAGTTCCTCGCACCCATTTGAATGGGCCGATGACAACGCATTTGCCGTTCCAAGCCGCTCAATTGCGTCGTCGACCCGCCGCGTAAGCCGAGACGGCGTTCGCGCGACGCGCACGCCTGACACTCGGGACTTCGCAAAAACAAAGGAGAATATGGCCCAAGATAGGGAGTCGCATGCGTTCGACGGCTCGCGAGCGCCGGGCCGTTCGCAAAACGTCCGACGTCTCGCACCCGCGCCGCAAGCGAACGTGGTTGATTAATCGATTCTCAGGTTGAGAACGATTCTCCAAGCCGCCTTCGTTGGCCAAACCATCCGCGATTTTTCGCACGTTTCTCGAACTCGATCAAAATCAGGAATGTTGCACGTCTCGCGCTGCCAATCGAAACAATTCGCGGAGCGTCGCGCCGATTTGGGAACGTCAAATGCATCTGGCCTTTTCACGCAAGCGCCAAGAGTCCGGCGAACGACAAGGGGGCGAGCTCGACGATCGGTCTGATTTGTCTGGAGTGTCGCATGCTCGATTTGCAGGCGGTTTTGATCGGCGTTAACGATAAAGTTTTGCCCGATTTCCGCCACGAACTGACCAACAACAGCGGGGCGATCGTCAGCGAATGCGCGACCTGCGACGCGGCCATCAACGCGTTCAGTCTGGACGACGGCGTTCACTTGTTCGTCTTCCTGCTCGGCCACGCCGCCGAACTGGAATGCTTGCAACGACTCAGCGGCACCTTCGTCAGTCAGCCGATTCTCGTCTTCCTCGCGGAACGGGCCGATCCGGGCCTGGTGTTCAAGGCGATGCGCGCCGGCGCCACGCAAGTGGTGACGCTGCCCCTCCAGATCGAGGACTTCAAAGACGCTCTCAATTGCATCGCTCTGCAGTTCAATCAGTCGCGGGCCAGTTTGAAAGTGATCGCGTTCACCGGCGCCTCGGGCGGCTACGGCGTGACCAGCGTCGCCCTCAACGCGGCTTACGAAATCGCCTTTCAACACAAGCGAGGCGCCATCCTCGTCGAATGCCCACAGCAGATGGGCATGGTCGAGACCTACCTCGATCTTCAAGCCCAAATACACCGTTCGCGATCTGCTCAAGTTCGGCCCGAATCTCGACAGCCATGCCGTGCGAAATTCACTGACGCATATTGCGGACCATTTCCCCCAGAGACGCGCCGCTTTGCAGGATACCGTTGCCCAGCGGCAGTTTCGAGCGGCTGAGAATTCGTTGGGTCGTCACCTGAGCGCAGGGCCAGTGTCCGGCCTCGAAAAGTCCGAGGACGGACGCCGCGCTGGAAATGGTATGTTTGCGGACTGCTGCTTCTGGCGACCATGCTTCTTTACATGGACCGCCAGACGCTCGCGCAAACCAGCGAAGATCTCTCCCCGAGCTTGCGAGTTCAACCGTTCCACGATTTGCCATCCCAGGCGATGACGCGTT
>JBAXFO010000831.1:0-2592 GCA_037139885.1 Planctomycetota bacterium | reverse complement strand
ATGCCATCCATGACGTGGTGGAATCGGAATCCGATGCCGGCAAACGGACCCGCCTGCTCGATGGTCTCCTGGGCCCTGAAGGCCCCGTGCTCTATGCCGCAGCCACGGCTGTGCATGAGGGCATTGACCACGCCTGGGTTTTCCGATACGAAATTGATGCTGCAAACGAGCAATAACCCTCCGTCCGGGAGCCGCCGTCATGGCACATAAAAAAGGTCAGGGATCAAGCCGCAACGGTCGTGACTCCAACGCCCAGAGGCGTGGTGTAAAGAAGTTTGGCGGTCAGGGTGTTCGCGCCGGCAACATCCTCGTGCGCCAGGTGGGCACGAAGTTTCGCCCGGGCAGGAACGTCGGCATGGGAACTGACTACACGCTGTTCGCACTTATCGACGGTGTCGTTGGATTTGACCAGGAAGGCCGTCGCGTCAACGTTCTTTCCTGAACGTGCCCAAGCAGACGCGCGAAAGCCAGGCTTAGACTGTGTTCGTTGACCGCGTGCATATCGAAGTGGCAGCGGGCAACGGCGGCCGCGGCAGTTCCAGTTTTCGGCGTGAGAAATATGTCCCGTTCGGCGGTCCCGATGGCGGTGACGGCGGTGACGGCGGCAGTGTCATTCTCAAGGCGCAGGCCGGCGTGGATTCGCTGGCCGCTCTTTCCCAGCGCATGCAATGGCGGGCCCCGCATGGCCAATCAGGAGGTCCGTGCAACTGTCATGGCCGCGCGGCGGAAGACGTCGTGTTGCTCGTGCCGCCCGGCACGATGGTGATCGACGAGTTGACTGGTCTCGTTCTCAAGGATCTCGCGACGCCGGGAGAATCGGTCGTCGCAGCGCGGGGCGGGGCAGGGCGGGAAAAAGCTCCGCTTTCGCCTGATCGATGCGCTCGGCGGGCCAGCGGGTGTAGGGCTCGCGCAGCAGGCGGGCGAGAGCTTCGGCGGATTTGGCGTCGCGGACGACTTCGCGATGGCCGCCCGGCAGAGCGACAGCGGGGATGCCTTGTTTTTGCAAATCGTCGGTCCACTGGCAGCGGCACGGAACGACACCGTCCGTCCCTTTCACGCCGTCCCCTTTCGCGATCACGCAAATGAACTGCACCGTCTCCGGGATGACTTTGGCGCTGCGTTCCTTCTGGCAGTTTTCGCGATGCTTTTCGGTCAGACATTCGACGAACGGCTTTTGATTCTTGGGCACGACGACCGTCGCCAGGGGGGAGCCGCCGTTGGGGGCGCAGATCTGCACCACCCTCGTGACGCCCGCATCGGGGAAATCTTCGACGAAATGCCGGGCGATCAAGCCCCCGGCGCTGTGGCCGATCAGCGTGATGTCGGCATAGCCCATCTTACGTAGGCGAACGACGCTTTCCCCGAGCTTGCTTTCTTTGACGATCGTATCGAGCGGCACATTTTGGCCGTAGGCGAACGCATAAACGTCGGCGGACAGCGCCAGTTCTTTCACGAGCACGGCATCGCGTTTCTGCCAGGGTCGAAACTCGGCTTTGGGAACATTGACGCTCAGAGCGTGATAGTGAAACCCGTGGACGAGAATCACCGCCTGCGCCCGGCCCGGAGTCCGTACCCACAGCGCCTCAGCCGCGACCGGGGCGATCTGCTGGCACACCGACTCCACGACCGGCCCACTCCCCAGAGCAAGACCGCAAATTAAGGTGAAGCTGGCGAACACGGTAAAATCCTCGCGCGGAACGCTCGGCGCCAACCAACCGTGCCGATTTCCATTAAGGGCTTCACAAGCCCTCCATGCGGATCATACCATTGTCGCCGAAAGCACAGCAACGCCGATCGGCGCACGCGATTAGCGCTCGTCCTCCTGATCCATCAGCCCTTCGGGATCGAAGGCGGAGAGAAAGCGTTCGAGTTCTTCGCGGTGGCGGGCGACCAGTTCGACATCGCGCTGGGCCATGGCGTGTTCGAAGCCGTCGAGCAACATGCCAAGTTGCTCGCGGAGCGTAGCCGGCAGTTCTTTGAAGAGTCGTTCGGCGCGTTTGAGGATCAGGCGGTTGACGGCTTGCTCGCGCGGATGCACTTTGAGCTTGGCCATATCGCGCACGGCTTGTTCGACCTGCGTCTTGCTGAGGCCGCGGGCATAGCGAGTGATCAAATGCGTCACCTTCTTCCGCGTTTCGAGGATGGTCGCTTCGACTTCGAGGACGCCATTGAGATCGTAGGTGAACGAGATTTCGACTTGTTGGCCGGCGGGGCCGCGCGGAATGCCGGGGACTTGAAACTCGCCGAGAAACAGGTTCTCGTTCGTGTGCCGGCTTTCGCCCTGATAGATTTTGACGTCGATCACGGTCTGGTTCGGTTGCAGCGTGCTGACGATCTCCGAGCGGGCGGTCGGGATCGTGGTGTTGCGATGAAGCACGGGCAGAAAGTAACCGGGGCGATCCTGATTGCCGAAGCGTTTGCTCACTTCGATGCCGAGCGTGAACGGGGCGACATCGGTGACGACGAGATCGGAAACGTTCTTATCGTCGGCATGCAGTCCGGCCTGCACGGCCGCGCCGAGGGCGACGACTTCATCGGGATTCAACCGGCAGTGCGGCGGCTTGCCGAAGAGCTTGCCGACCTGATCGATGA
>JBAXFO010000830.1:0-2595 GCA_037139885.1 Planctomycetota bacterium | reverse complement strand
TCACGCCGGCGCCCCATCACTCCGTTCCCCGGCCGGAGGCTCAACCACGCTGCCCATGTCGCGTTCGATCGTCGCGCAAAAACCCTCGAGGGGTAAATCGTTGTCGTCCGTGCCGAAGGGGTCTTCGATCTCGACGCCGATTTCTTCGATGCCGAGCATGACGAACGTGATCAGGCCGGTCACCAAGATTTCTCCCCAACCGAATTCGTCGAGCATGGCGAAGGGGAGAGTGCCGCAATAGAGAATGAGCGCGCTGCGCAGATGCACGACATACGCGAACGGCAGCGGCGTTTTGTGGATGCGGTCGCAGGCGCCGGCGCAGTCGATCAAGGCGGCCACTTGCCCATCCATGAGCATTTGCTCGTAGTCGGTCAAGCCGCCCTGCCGTCGGGCCTCGGCGATCGCCGACGAAATTTGAATCGATGCGGCCAGCGGCCCGTTGCTCGACTCTTGCGCCCGCTTCGCCGGGGCTTCGGGCAACCAGGCGGCCGCGGCTCCCACGCCGCCGCCATTACGCAAGCGCTCTTTCACGGTATGGGCGAATGCCGCGGTCCAGAGGCGGACCCGCTCGCTCAGCTCCGGCACATCGCGCATGAGCGCGACCGATCCGCGAGCGAGGTTGCGGCTGGCGTTCGTGATCGAACCCCACTGCCGTCGCCCTTCCCAAAAACGGTCGTACGACGCGTTGGTCCGAAACACCAGCAAGAGACCCAGCGCCACGCCGACCAGCGAGTGCGCCACCCAGGGAATGCTGACGGATCGCACTTCGCGATCGAACACGCCCACGAGCGCCGCCCAGAGACAAACGAGCAAGACCCGCGGCCCCACCTTGCGCAGCACCGAGCCCTTCACATCCAAAAGATGATCGCGCCATTGATGCGGGTCATACTCGATCACGCGCAGCTCCTTCGGCAGATGCGAAACTTAACCCCGCGGCACCGGCCAATGGACAATGCCCTGCGTCACTTGATAATACTCGTCCAGCCCGGCCGTGCTCGAAACGCAGAGGCCAAGATCGTGCAACAGTCCATCCGTCAAGCGGTAGATCCAGCCGTGCACGGTCAATTCTTGGCCGCGCTCCCAGGCTTCCTGGACCACGGTCGTTTGGCAGACGTTCACCGCCTGCTCGATCACGTTGAGTTCGCAGAGGCGATCTTCGCGCTGCGTGCCTTCGGGAATGGCGTCGAGGGCGCCGCGGTATTTCTCCTGAACATCTTGCACATGCCGCAACCAGTTGTCGATGAGTCCCAGCCGTTTGTTCTTGAGAGCCGCAACCACGCCGCCGCAACCGTAATGGCCGCAAACGATGACGTGCCGCACCTTCAAGACTTCGACCGCATATTGCATGACGGACAAACAGTTGAGATCGGTATGCCCGACGATATTCGCGACATTGCGATGCACGAACAACTCGCCGGGCATCAGGCCCACAATATCATTGGCCGGCACCCGACTATCCGCGCAGCCGATCCATAAAAACTTGGGCGTCTGCAAGTGCGAAAGCTTCGAAAAAAAACCGGGCGAACGCCGATTCATCTCGGCCGACCACACTCGGTTATTGGCGAACAGTTCCTGCAAATCCAACATCGTTCGATCCTCCCCTGGCCCATCATGGTGTTACCGCTGCGAACGATTGCAACGAAACCGCCATAGGCTGTCAAGGGAAGATGTCGTTTCCGCAAGCATTTGGTTGGGGAGTGGAACCCGGGCAATCCGGCCTGGCCTCGTCGCCATGCCCGCCGAATCACGCGAGCGGTTGCTTGTGGCGATCTTCGATGAGCCATGCCGTCACGGCCGCTATGGCCATGCAAGCGATCAGGTAATACGCGGGGCTGTTGAGATCGTCCGTCAGCGAAATGAGGGCCGTCGCGACGAGGGGCGTCGTGCCGCCGAGCAGGGCGACGTTGAGGTTATAGCCGATCGCGATGCCGCTGAACCGGGTGCGCGTGGGGAACAGTTCGACGAGCAGCGCCGGCAGGCTTCCCCCCGTCAGGGCCATGCAAAGTGCGAACAGGATCTGGCCTTGGAGGGCCGCGGCGAACGTGCCCGCCTCCATGATGAGAAAGATCGGATACGTCAGAATCACGACGGCGAGGGCGCCGGCGATGTAGACCTTCTTGCGGCCGATGCGGTCGGAAAGAGCGCCGGCGAAGGGCAGCAAGAATGTGCTCAAAGCCAGGGCGATGGTGTTGGCCGTCAATGCGTCGGGAACGGGGGGCTTGCGGACTTGCGTGAGCCAAGTCGAGACCCACACGAACGGCAAATAGAAGCCGACCGTGAAAGGCAGGGCGAGAAAGAAGGTCGCCACGATGGGGCGAAAATTATGGCGAAACGCTTCGAACAGCGGCGTACGGGCCAGAGCCCCGGCCTCCTTCGCTTGCTCGAACGACGAGCTTTCCGAAACGCCATGGCGCAGCCAAAAGCCGATCAAACCCACGGCGACGCCGAACAGGAACGGCACGCGCCAACCCCAAGACATGAGCTGCTCGTTCGACAGCGTCGCGTGAAACAACGCGGCGACTCCCGAACCCATCAGCGAACCGCTACAGCCCGAGACCCCCGCCCAACTCGCGAAGAAGCCGCGCCGGCCTGGCG
>JBAXFO010000829.1:0-2604 GCA_037139885.1 Planctomycetota bacterium | reverse complement strand
GATTCATGCTCGTGCGGGTCGTGCGTATTGTGCGAGTTATGCTGTTCGCTTCCGTTTTGGCGCTGGCGGGATGCCTGGCGTCCCGCGCACACTTGAGCACGCCCACCGCAGCCGGGCTCAACACCAACAACCTCGTCGACATCCCCGCCCAGGTCGAAGCCCAGAATTCCTTCGATCTCACCGACATCTACGCCGCCGGCGAAAAACTGTCGCGCTCCAAACAACCCGCCGACAACGTCCCGCGCAAGACGATCCTGTGCCTCTCCGGCGGCGGTTCGTTCGGGGCGTATTCGTCGGGCATCTTGTGCGGCTGGACCGAGTGCGGCGACCGGCCCGATTTCGACGTCGTCACCGGCGTGAGCACCGGCGCTCTCATCGCCCCCTTCGCCTTCCTCGGGCCGCGCTACGACGCGCAGCTCAAAAAACTCTACACCACGTCGACCAGCAAAGACATCTACATCCTTCGCCCCGTTCGCGGCGTCTTCTCCGAAGCCCTGGCCGACAACGGACCGCTGCGCCAACAGATGGAACGCTGCCTCACGCCGGAGATGATGCGCGATCTCGCCGTCGAACACAGCAAGGGTCGCCGCCTTTACCTCGGCACGACCGAATCGCAAGGCCGACGCTTCGTCGTTTGGGATATCGGCGAGATCGCATGCCGAGGCAGGCCCGAAGATCGCGAGCTCATCGTGCTCATCATGATGGGGTCGTCCGCCATTCCCGGATTCTTTCCGCCGGCGTCCATTCCGGTCACCGTCGAGGGGAGACCGTTCGTCGAGAAGCATGTCGATGGCGGCGTGTCGTTCTCGCTCTTCATGCGGCCGCCGTACGTTGCGCCCGAAGAATTGGCCCGCGGCGGCTACAAATCCACACGCGGCGCGAGGTTGTATGTGATTTCAGCCGGCAAACTTTACGCCGACCCGGAAGTGATTCGCCCCTGGCTCTTGAGCGTCGCCTCGGCCAACATCTCGACGTTGACCTATGCCCAAACGCGTGGCGATTTGGCTCGACTCTGGACCGTCTGCGCGATGACGGGCATGAAGTATCACCTCGCATCGGTCCCCGAAACCGCCGCCACGCCCAAATCGAGCACCGAATTTATCCCGGCGGAAATGCAAAAGCTATTCGACGTCGGCGTTCAACAAATTTGCAGCGGGAACGCCTGGCGAACGACTCCGCCGGGCATCGACCCGGGCGAAGATCCCCTCATCCGGGCGTCGAACGAATTGTCGATCTGGCGACGCAGCCCGCCTTTGCCAAAAACTCCGTAATCAATTTTTCGCTGTGCAGCAAAGGGGGCGGCAAGAGGGCGGGTCGCTCCATGCGGAGCCGTTACCCCCCCGCGATCGCCCCGACAATCATTAACGGCTCCTCCCCCGCAACAACGGCTGCGGGCAGAGGCTTCTCGGGCGAATCGTGCGACAGATCCTCTTCGCACGCAAAGAACCGCAGCATCGACCGGCGTTCTTTCGTGACGTGATCCCGAATCGTGCCGCACAGTTTCGGATACTTCGCCTCCAGCGCATCGAGCGCCGTGCGCAACGTCACCGGCGCCGCAACATCGAGCGTCACTTCGCCCGGCGCCTCGGCCAACGTCCGCAAATGAAACGGCAATATGACGCGGATCATGGCAGCGTCTGCACCTCGACGGAAACCACAGCCGGCAGATCGCGAACGATCGGCGACCAGTTGTCCCCGGCGTCCGCGGAGACGTAAACCTGTCCCCCCGTCGTGCCGAAATAGATGCCGCACGAGTCGAGCGCGTCGACCGCCATCGCGTCGCGGAGCACATTAACGAAGCAGTTCGCTTGCGGCAGCCCCTTCGTCAGAGCCTCCCATTCGTCGCCCCCCGAGCGGCTGCGATAAACGCGAAGCTGTCCGTCCAGCGGATAACGCTCGGCGTCGCTCTTAAGTGGAATAACATAGATTGTTTCGGGTTCATGAGCGTGAACGTCGATGACGAAACCGAAGTCGGTCGGCAGATTGCCGCTGACTTCACGCCACAAATCGCCCGCGTTGTCGGAGCGCAAGACATCCCAGTGCTTCTGCATGAAAAGCACATCGGGCCGCGACGGATGCATGGCGATGCGATGCACGCAGTGGCCGACCTCGGCGTTGGGATCGGGAATGTATTGCGATTTCAGGCCGCGATTGATCGGCTTCCAGGTCTGGCCGGCGTCGTCCGAACGGAAAGCTCCCGCGGCCGAGATGGCGATGAAAATTCGATTGGGGTCTTTGGGGTCGAGCAAGATGGTGTGCAGACACATGCCCCCGGCGCCCGGCTGCCATTTGGGGCCGGAGCCATGGCTCCGCAAACCGGGCAACTCATGCCACGACATCCCGGCATCGGTCGAGCGAAACAGGGCGGCGTCTTCCGCTCCGGCATAAACCGTGTCGGGATCGCTGAGCGACGGTTCGAGATGCCAGACGCGTTTGAATTCCCACGGATGCGGCGTGCCGTCGTACCATTGATGCGTGCCGGCGACGCCTTCGTAGACGAACTTATTGCCGACGGCTTCCCAAGTTTTGCCGCCGTCGTTCGAGCGCTGCATCACCTGACCGAACCAACTACTCGACTGCGATGCGTAAATGCGGTTCGGATCG